>NZ_JBVLTJ010000001.1:877358-1120736 GCF_055597585.1 Streptomyces sp. AMJ-169 | reverse complement strand
AGTCCAAACCGCATGACGTCAATCGCCAAAGCCGTCCTCGCACTGGAGCGACAACGCTGAAGAAGCTCATTGATAGCCCACCGCCATCTTCTGACCGCACACTGGAAGGCAGCCTCCGACGCCGCCATATACTCCCGCACCCACCCCATACCCTCTCCACGCCGTGGCATAGCTGAGCAGGACCAACTCCTGAGCGCGTTCCACACCCAAATCCGCACACAGCAGCGGCACCTCCCAGTCAATGACTCCGGTGCCGGTGCTCCGCTTGCACCTCACGGCCGTCGCCGACGATCGACTCACCACGTCGCCCAGGTCGCCTCCCTCTCAATTGGGCCACGACCCCTCAGAGAGCCGCCGACGGCAACACCCCATGAAGAAACGTTCCCTCTCACCCCCTCGTCCCGGAGTTCATGTCCCCCGCCCCCGACCAGCGCCCCACCACGTCCGGTGACGGAGCCGACCTCCCTCCCCCGCTCCTGACAGGAGGCTGGCAGAGCACCGACCAGCTCGCCCGCCTGCTGAACGTCGACCCGTCCACCCTGCGCCGCTGGCGCACCGCCCGCCCTCCCCAGGGCCCACCCTTCGTCCGCCTCTCCGACCGCGTCGTCCTCTACAACGACCACGACGTGGAGACCTGGCTGCGCCGGCACCGCACCGCTCCCGAGGCCGCCGCCTGACCACGCACACCGAGAGCGCCCCGGTCGGCGTCCGCCTCTCCTCCACCATCGAGTACCGCCCCGACCGCCCCACCCCCTACCGCGCCCGCGTCCGCTGGACCGACCGCACCACCCACAAACGCGACTCCGTCTCCACCGCCAAGACCACCGAGGACGAGGCCAACTCCTGGATCAGGGAGATGGAGAGGGTCGCGGAAGCCGGCATCACCCCCCGTCTAGCGACGATGCCGCTCACCGACTACGGCAACTCCACCATGGAGCTGGCCCTGCGCGGGCTCGAACTCAAGACCCGCGACCCCTACCTGGCCGGCTGGCGCCTGCGCGTCATCCCCTCCCTTGGCCACCTCGCCGTCCGGACCATCTCCAACGGCGCCGTCGACCGCTCCGTCCACGGCTGGATCGCCGACGAATGCTCCCGGTCCACCGTCAAGAACACCGTCGCCGTCCTCGTCCGCGTCATGGAGCAGGCCCTCCGCGACGGCCTCATCACCATCAACCCGGCCCGCGTCACCGGCTGGCAGACCGCATACAAAAAGGCCGAGGACGAACTCGACGACCCCCGCTCCCTCGCCCTGCCCGACTGGCCCACCCTCGTCCGGCTCGCCGAGGCCCTGGTCCGGCGCTCCCACGGCCAGTACCAGGGCTGGGGCGACGTCGTCCTGTTCGCCGCGTGCACCGCGGCCCGCATCGGCGAGGTCTCCGGCGTCCGCGTCGGCGACATCGACACCAGGACCTGGATCTGGACCGTCCGCCGGCAGACCACCACCGGCCCCGGCGGCCTCATCGACAAAGCCACCAAAGGCAAACGGGTCCGGTACGTCCCCATCATCGAGGAGATCCGCCCCCTCCTCGCCCGCCTCCTCCTGATCGCCGGACCCGACCCCAACGCACGCGTCTTCACCGGCCCCCGCGGCGGACGCATCTCCACCGCCGTCCTGCGCGACGCCACCCACTGGGACGAGGTCACCACCGACCTCGGCCACGAACACCTCCGCCGCCACGATCTGCGCCACACCGGCCTCACCTGGTTCGCCGACGCCGGCGCCCCCGTCCACGTCCTCCGCAAAATCGCCGGACACGGCTCCCTCTCCACCACCCAGCGCTACCTCCACTCCACCCACCACCAGATCACCGCCGCCGGAGCCGCCCTCACCGCCCACCTCACCCCCCTCCGCGCCCCCACGACCTTCCCCGTCCTCCAGGCAAACCCCGCACGCACCCGATAGACCAACTGGTCCCCAAGAACGATCAAGAAGCCCTGCCGGATCCATCCGGCAGGGCTTCTGACCTGCTACTTCACGACACCAGGCGACGCGCTCCGGACACACCCACAGACCGCTGGTCCCCAAAACCGGTCCCCAACCACGGCTGACACAAAGGCGATGAGCCAGCCGAAAGCTGAACTCGGCCCTTCACATGACGAAGGCACCTCCGGACCCGACCACGCACTGCCCTCACAGCACTCCAGAACCACTGGCAGGCCAACGGGTCACACCGACGACGACCAGACGAACCAGAATCCGCACCAAGGCACCCACAGCCCTCAGCCGCTCCACCCGGCAGCACTACTCGAACGACCACCGGACAACAGCCACCGACAACACCCCCACCACTCAGCCCCCACAGCCCCAACCCACCCTCAGAACCCGACTGGTCCCCAACTGGTCCCCAAAAACGATCATGGGGCCACATCGGAACCCTCTGATATGACCCCTGACCTGCATCAATGCAAGTCGGGACGACAGGATTTGAACCTGCGACCCCTTGACCCCCAGTCAAGTGCGCTACCAAGCTGCGCCACGTCCCGCCGCGTTCCCGAGAACGCGCAGGTAAACCCTACCGCACAGGAGCAGGTGCCTCAGCCCGGGTCACGGCGGGAGAGACCTTCGCCGCCATCGGGACCAGCAGCGCCGCCAGCGCCGCCGCGAGGCACAGCGCCGCGAGGAGCGCGAAGCCGTGGGTGTACCCGGAGTCGTACGGCAGCCCGGACGGCTGGAGGTGTCCCGTGACCAGGACGCCCGTCAGCGCGGCCCCGATCGACCCGCCGATGGTGCGGATGTTGGCGTTCATCCCGGTGGCCGCGCCGGTCTGGGCGGCCGGGACGCTGCCGACGATCAGGGTGGCCATGGAGGCGAAGGCGAGCCCGATGCCGAGGCCGAACACGCCCGCGACCAGGGCGACTTGCCACTGCGCACTGTGCCACAGCGTGAGGAAGCCCAGCGCCAGCGCGCCCGCCCCGGCGCCCGCCACGAGCAGCGCCTTCGCTCCCACCCGGGGCGCGAGCCGCCCGCTGAGGATCCCGGAGACGAACATCGCGAGGAGCATGGGCAGCATCAGCAGCCCGGAGGCGGTCACGCTGGCCCCGAACCCGTACCCGGCCGCGCTCGGCGTCTGCACGAACCCGGGCAGGAAGGACCAGATCGCGTACATGCCGGCACCGAACAGCAGCGCGGCGAGGTTCGTCGTCCACACGGCGGGCAGCCGCATGATCCGCAGGTCGATCAGCGGGCTGCGCGAGCGCGCCTCGGACCACAGCCATACGGCGAACAGAACGACGGCGAGGGCGAACAGGCCGAGCACCCGCCCCGAACCCCAGCCCCACCCGCCCGCCTGACTGAGCGGCAGCAGCAGCGCGACCAGCCAGCCGGAGAGGAGCACGGCACCGGTCCAATTCACCTTCCCCGAGGCTGTGTTAGGGGACTCCGGGACATGGCGTACGGCGATGAGGGCGGCGCCCGCGACGACGGCGACGGGTATCCAGAACAGCCAGCGGTAGTCGAGCGCGGAGACGATGGGGCCGGCGGCGACCATGCCGACGCCGCCGCCCGCCGCGATGACGGCGGAGAGGGTGCTGATCCGGCCGGGCACCTCGGCCGCCGCGAACTCGTCGCGGATGATACCGAAGGAGAGCGGGAAGAGGGCGCCGCCTATGCCCTGGATCACGCGGGCGACGATGAGGACGCCGATGGTCGGGGCGAGCGCGGCCAGCAGACAGCCGGCCAGGACGGCGAGGAGGACGCCGACCAGCGTGCGCTTCTTGCCGATCAGGTCGCCGACGCGGCCGAGGATCGGGGTGAAGACGGACGCCGACAGCAGATAGGCGGTCATGACCCAGGTCACCGTCGACTGCGAGGTGTCCAGCGCGTGCTGGACGGTCGGCAGGGCGGGCGCGATGAGCGACTGGAGCATGGAGAAGACACCCGCGCCCGTCGCGAGGACCGCGAAGGTGAGACGGGAGGACGTGCGAGGCATGTGGGACCTCTCGGAATGGTAAAGTGGAGGTACCCCTCCACCATAACGGAGGTCACCCTCCGGATCAACCGATTTCGGAGGCCAACCTCCGCTACCACTCCGGCCACACACGAACCCGCCGCACGAAAACGCCGCCCGCACCCGAACCCGCCGCCCACACACGCCCCCCAGGAGCCCCCGTGCCGACCCACCCCCACCCCCTCCCCGTCGGCGCGATCGTCGCCACCCAGCGCCCGCACAGAAAAGACGCCGCCCGCAACTACGACGCCCTCCTCTCCGCCGCCCGCGAGGCCTTCGCGGAGCACGGTGCCGAGGCATCCTTGGAGGACATCGCGCGCCGCGCGGGCGTCGGCATCGGCACGCTGTACCGCAACTTCCCGACCCGCCGCGCCCTCTTCGAGAGCGTCTACGCCGACGAGGTCAACGCCCTGTGCGAGGCCGCCGTCGAGGTCACGGACCTGGAGCCCTGGACGGCGCTGGAGGCGTGGCTGGTCCGGTTCACCGGATACATGGTCACCAAGCGGGCGGTCCGCGAGGCCCTGGAGGACGGCTCGGAGATCTTCGAGGCGTGCCGCGATTCGATGTACGCCGCCGGCGGCCCCCTCTTCACCCGCGCCCAGGAGGCCGGCGAGGCCCGCGCGGACATGGACTTCGGCGATCTGCTGCGCCTGGTCGCCGGCGTCACCGCGACCGCCTTCCTGGACGACGCCCAGCGCGACCGCGTCCTCGGTATCGCGCTGGACGGCGTCCGCAAAACCCACTGATCCTTTCCTGGTCACCCCAAGATCTTCGAAAAGAATTTCCTTTCCGGCCGCCCAACTCCACGAATCCGCGGCCGGTTTCGGACATGCGCGGTCATCCGAACCCATTTCCCGCGCCCGCCCGTGTTTCGGCGGCGTGAGGCCCCGGTGAACGCCGACCCACCGCATCGCTAAATGGCCTGGTTTACCCCCAGCTGCCCGCCGACCTGCGCCTGACCGAATCACTGCGGCCCCCTCTGCGGTCATTGACCCCCGAGTAATAACCGCACTACCTTTCGATGCGTTTCACGCACGCTCACTGCCTCGCAGTCCGGCGTTCCCGGTACTCCCTGCCCGTTTCCGGCAGCTCCCGGGAAGCCGAAGTCCCGCCTGCCTTCCCCCTGTTCAGCCTGCCGTTCTCGCTGTCCCGAGCACCCCCCACCGTGCGGTTTTCCTCCCGATATCGGAGCAACATGACGTCCGCAGCGCGTTCCGAGGACCTCATCGTCGGCATCACCCCCTTCGAAACCCCCGACGCCGGGCTCGCCCTCGCCCTCTCCCGGGCCGGCGCCCTGGGCGTCCTCGACCTGGGCGACGGCGGACGCGCCGCCCGCGAGGCCCTGGGACGGCTGCGCAGGTCGGCGCCCGCCCGCATCGGAGTACGGGTCGGCCCGCACTGCCGCCTCACCCCCGACGACCTCCAACTCCCTTACGCCACCGTCCTGTTGACCCCCGACTCGGCCTGGCCGACCGCCGCCGTCGCGGACCGCTTCCGGGTCCTGGCCGAGGCCGTCGACCTGCCCGGCGCCCGCGCGGCGGTGGCGGCGGGCGCGTACGGCGTCGTCGCGCGCGGCGCCGAATCAGGCGGCCACGTCGGCGAGTTGACCTCCTTCGTCCTGCTCCAGCAGCTCCTCGCCGAACTCGACGTCCCGGTGTGGGCCTGCGGCGGGATCGGCCCGCGTACGACCGCCGCGGCGCTCGCCGGAGGCGCGGCGGGCGTCGTCCTGGACTCCCAACTCGCCCTGCTCGCCGAGTCGTCGGTGCCGGAGGACATCAGAGCGGCGCTCCGCACACTGGACGGCACCGAGACCACGGTGATCGAGGGCCGCCGAGTCCTGCTGCCGCGCGGTACCGCACTCCCCCCGGACCCGGCCGAACCGCTCCTCCCCCTCGGCCAAGACGCCTTCCTCGCCGCGCAGTTCGCCGACCGCTGGGGCGATGTCCGGTGCACGGTAAGGGAGTTGACGGCCGTCGTCGGTTCCGAGCACGCCGTACAGACACTGGCCCCCGGCTCCCCGCTGGCCCAGGCCCTCGGCACCCGACTGCCGGTCGCGCAGGGGCCGATGACCCGGGTGAGCGACGGGGCGGCGTTCGCGGCGGCCGTCGCGGAGGACGGCGCACTCCCCTTCCTCGCCCTGGCCCTGGCGAGCGGCGACCGCTCCCGCGCGATGCTCGCGGAGACCCGGGACGCGGTGGGCGACAGACCCTGGGGCGTCGGCGTCCTCGGCTTCGCCCCCGAAGAACTGCGCACCGCCCAGCTCGAAGCGGTACGACAGCTGCGGCCGACGCACGCGATCATCGCGGGCGGACGCCCTTCGCAGGCACAGGCGTTGGAGCGGGAGGGCATCCGCACGTTCCTGCACGTGCCGTCGCCGGGGCTGCTGCGGCAGTTCCTCGAAGCGGGCGCCCGGCGGTTCGTGTTCGAGGGCTCGGAGTGCGGCGGGCACGTCGGTCCGCGCGCGAGTTTCCCTTTGTGGGAAGCCCAGTTGGCGGTCCTGGAGGACTTCGGGGACTTGGCCGGAGTGGAGGTGTTCTTCGCCGGCGGGGTGCACGACGCGCGGTCGGCGGCGATGGTCGCGGCGCTCGCCTCGTCGATCACCGCGCGGGGAGCGGCCGTCGGGGTGCTGATGGGCACCGCCTATCTCTTCACCGAGGAGGCGGTCGGCCGGGGCGCGGTCCAACCCCTCTTCCAGGAACAGGTGTTGGCCGCCTCGGCGACGACGCTGCTGGAGTCGGCGCCCGGACACGCGACCCGGTGTGTGCCCAGCCCGTTCGCCGACGGGTACCGCGAGGAGGCGGCCCGGCTGCGCGCGGCGGGCCTTCCCGACCGGCAGGTGTGGGAGGAGCTGGAGCGGCTCAACGTCGGCCGGCTGCGGATCGCCAGCAAGGGCGTGGAGCGCGACACGGACGGCGCGCTGGCGTCCGTCGACGCCGAACGGCAGCTGGCGGAAGGGATGTTCATGGCCGGGGAGGTCGCCGTACTGCGGTCGGCGACCACGACCGTCACGGAGCTGCACACCGAAGTCACCTCGGGGGCGGTGGAGTTGCTGACTCAGAGACAACTGCCTCCCGTAGAGCCTGAGTTGACGGACCCTGCCCCGCTCGACATCGCGATCGTAGGAATGTCCTGCATGTTCCCGCAGGCCCCCGACCTCGCGACCTTCTGGGCGAACACGGTCGGCGGGGTCGATGCGGTGACCGAAGTCCCGCCGGAGCGCTGGGATCCGGCCGTGCACCACGGCACGTCCACCGACTCCAAGTGGGGCGGCTTCCTGCCCCCGATCCCCTTCGACGCCCTGCGCTACGGCATCCCGCCCACGTCGCTCGGCAGCATCGAGCCGGTCCAGCTGCTGTCCCTCGAAGCCGCCCGGCGGGCCCTGGAGGACGCCGGATACGGCGACGGGGGACGGGAGTTCGACCGCTCGCGCACCTCGGTGGTGTTCGGCGCGGAGGCGGGCAGCGACCTGTCGGGCGCGGCGGTGCTGCGGTCCGTGCTGCCGTCGTACTACGGGGCGGTCCCGCCGGAGCTGGAGGACCAACTCCCCACGCTCACCGAGGACTCGTTCCCCGGGCTGCTCGCGAACGTCATCTCGGGGCGGATCGCGAACCGGCTCGACCTCGGCGGCGCCAACTACACGGTGGACGCGGCCTGCGCGTCGTCGCTCGCCGCGCTGGACGTGGCCTGCAAGGAACTGGTGGCGGGGACCAGCGACACCGTGCTGTGCGGCGGCGCCGACCTGCACAACGGCATCAACGACTACGCCCTGTTCTCCTCCGTCCACGCCCTCTCGCCCACCGGCCGCTCCCGCGCCTTCGACGCGTCGGCGGACGGCATCGCGCTCGGCGAGGGCGTCGCCTGCCTCGTCCTGAAGCGCCTCGCGGACGCCGAGCGCGACGGCGACCGGATCTACGGCGTCGTCAAGGGCCTCGGCTCCGCGAGCGACGGCCGCTCCCTGGGGCTGACCGCACCCCGCCCCGAGGGTCAACGGGTCGCGCTGGAACGGGCGTACCGCAGTGCCGGGGTCTCGCCCGCCGAGGTCGGTCTGATCGAGGCGCACGGCACGGGCACGGTCGTCGGCGACCGCACCGAACTCACCGTCCTGGGCGAGCTGTTCGACACGGCGGGCGCCGCGCCGGGCAGTTGTGTGCTCGGTTCGGTCAAGTCCCAGATCGGGCACACGAAGTGCGCGGCGGGCCTGGCCGGTCTGATCAAGGCGACGCTGTCCCTGCACACGGGCGTCCGCCCGCCGACCCTGCACCTCACCGCGCCCAACTCGGCCTGGACCGAGGAGAAAAGCCCCTTCGCCTTCCACGCGCGGGCCCAGCCGTGGGCGGCCCCCGCGTCCGAACGCCTCGCCGGAGTCAGCGCGTTCGGGTTCGGCGGCACCAACTTCCATGCCGTCCTGGCCGCTTACGACGACGGCCGCGCCCTCGACGCCTGGCCGGCCGAACTCTTCCTGTTCCGGGGCCGGGACGTCGCCGCCGCCCGGCGCGGCATCGAAGAACTGCTGCGCGCCGCAGCGACCGAGGGATCCCCCTGGCGGCTGCGGGACCTGGCACTGAGCGCGGCCCACCGGGCGGACGCCGGCCACGACCCGGTCCGGTTCGCACTGGTCGCGACGGACGTGGACGACCTGACCGCCAAGCTGCGCAAGGCACTTGAGGAGGAGCCCGAGCCCGAGCCGGCCGGCAAGGTCGCCTTCCTCTTCCCCGGCCAGGGCAGCCAGCGCCCCGGCATGCTCGCCGACCTCTTCGTCGCCCTCCCCGAACTGCGCCACCTCCTGGAACTGGGCCACGAACACCTGCCGGCGATGTACCCACCGGCCGCCTTCGACGAGGCGGGCGAGGACCGCAGACGGGCGGCCCTGACGGACACCCGGGCGGCCCAACCCGCCCTGGGCATCGCCGGGTTGGCGGCCCACACGTTCCTGACGTCGGCGGGCGTGCACCCCGACATGGCCGCCGGGCACAGCTACGGCGAACTGGTCGCCCTGTGCGCGTCCGGCGCCCTGGACCCCGAGACCCTGCTGACGCTGAGCCGCGAGCGCGCGGCGGCGATCCTCACGGCGGCCGGGGCGGAACCGGGCACGATGGCCGCCGTGCCGGCCGGAGCCGAAGAGACCGCCCGCGCGCTCGGCGAAGCGCACGGCGAGGTGGTGATCGCCAACCTCAACTCCCCCGCACAAACCGTGATTTCAGGCCCGACGGACGCGGTCGCCGAGGCGGTGCGGCACCTGCGCGCGGCGGGCCTCAACGCCCAGCGCATCCCCGTGGCCTGCGCCTTCCACAGCCCCGTGGTGGCGGCAGCGGGCGACCGCTTCGCCGCGACCCTGGCCGAACACCCCGTCCACACCCCCGAGTTCCCGGTCTGGTCCAACCGCACGGCAGCCCCCTACACGCAGGAACCCCACGCGATAAGAACCGAGTTGGCCGCCCAGATCGCCGCCCCCGTCCGCTTCGCCGACCAGATCGAGGCCATGTACGACGCCGGCGCCCGCGTCTTCGTCGAGGCCGGACCGGGGTCGGTGCTGACCCGGCTGGCCGGGCGCGTCCTGGAGGGGCGCCCGCATCTCACGGTGGCGTGCGAGCCGCGCCCCGGCAGTGGACTGCGCGGCTGGCTCGACGCGTTGGCGAAATTGGCGGCGGCCGGGGTTCCGGTGCGCGCCGGGCGGCTGCTGCGCGGGCGGGGCGCGGTGGACGCGGTGCGGACGCCGGTCCCGAAGCGGGCGGGGTGGACGGTGGACGGGCAGCTGGTCCGCACCGCCGCCGGTGACCTCCTGCCCGGCGCGCTGACCCCGGCCCGCCGCGTGACCCCCGCCCAGCAGACCTCGTACGCCCCGGCCCCCTTGGAGTCGACCTTGTCGAGCACCCCTTCGCATCAGGACGCCCTCGTCGCCGAATTCCTGCGCACCAGCCGGGAGATGATCGCGGCGCAGCGGGATGTGCTGCTCACGTACTTCGGGGCGGCCGGCGGGGAGCGGATCGCGGCGCCTGCCGCGCCGGTCGCGGCCCAGCTGCCGGCGCCGACTGTGCCCCAGCCGTCAGCACCGGTGGCTCCCCAGCTTCCCGCACCCCAACTCGCCACCCCCCAGCAGCCGTCGGCCGCCCCCGAACCGCCCGCTCCCATGGACATCGGCCAGACCGTCCTGGACATCATCAGCGAACGCACCGGCTACCCCGTCGACATGATCGAGCCCGACCTCGACCTGGAGGCCGACCTCAGTATCGACTCCATCAAACGGGCCGAGATCGCGGGCGAGTTGGCGCGCAGGCTGGGCGGCGGACTCACCGCGCTCGAGGACTCCGAGCTGGAGTCGCTGTCGCGGGCGAGGACGGCGGCCGCGGTCACCGAGTGGCTGACGGCACGCGTGGCGGGACCGGCGGAGACCGCGCCCGCGCATACCGACGCCGCCCCTGTACATACGGAGACCGCTCCGACAAGTCCCCCTCAAGAAACGCCGGTTGGCGGTCAGGCACCCACCCGTCACCTCCTCCGCCCGGTCCTCCTGACCTCCGAGACCGCTCCCCCCTCCACCCTCTCCGGCACCCGCTGGACCCTCCTCGGCGAGGACCCGCACGGCATCGCCGCACGCCTGACCTCGCACGGCGCCGCCGTCGTCGTGCACGACATGGAGCACCAACTCACCTCGGAGGACGGCCCGTTGGACGGGATCGTCTATCTCGGGGCGGCCGACGGGACGCCCGTGCTGCCGGGCGCGTCCGGGGTGTTCAAGGCCGCGTTGGGGCTGCGGCCCCGGTGGCTGCTGGCCGTTCGGCAGCCGGGCGGGGACGCGGTGGGGCTGCGGGGGCTGTTCAGGGCCGTGGCGCGGGAGTACCCGGAGACGGTCGCGCGGGTCGTCGACGCCGAAGGGGAGGTCGCGGAAGCCGTGGTCGCCGAGGCGCTGGCCGCCGACCGGGAACCCGTGATCGTCCGAACCGCCGCAGGGCGTACGGGACTTGAGCTGGTGGCGGCGCCGTTCGGGGTGCTCGGGGAGAACGGTGCCGGGCCCGCCGGGGACGGGGTCGCGGAGGCCGCCGCGCTGGGGCTCGGGCGGGATTCGGTGGTGCTGGTGGTGGGCGGCGCGCGGGGCATCGCGGCGCAGTGCGCGCTGGCGCTGGCCCGGGCCGCTCGGTGCCGGGTCGAACTGCTGGGCCGTACGCCCGCGCCGGACGGTCCGGAGGCGGCGGCGACGGCCGCCGCGCGCACCCCGGCCGAGCTGCGGGCCGCCCTCGCCGGGCAAGGTTCGGGCACGCCCGCCGAGATCAACCGGAAGGCCGAACTGCTGCTGGCCCAGCGGGAGATCAGAGCCACGCTCGCCGAACTCACCGACGCCGGGGGCGCCGTGGGGTACCGGGCCGTCGATGTCCGGGAGCCCGACGCGGTGTTGCGGGCGGTGAAGGAGGTGCACGCCGAACACGGGCGGCTCGACGGGGTCGTGTACGCGGCCGGCGTGATCGAGGACCGGCTGCTCGCGGAGAAGTCGGAGGAGTCGTTCCGGCGGGTGTACGACACGAAGGCGGGCGGCGCCCTCGCCCTGCTCACCGCGCTGGAGGAACTGCCCGAAGGGCCCGCGTTCACCGTGCTGTTCGGCAGCATCTCGGCGGTGCTCGGCAACCGGGGGCAGACCGACTACGCCGCCGCGAACGACGCGCTGGAGTCGCTCGGGGCCGCGTGGGCGGCGCGGACCGGGCACCGGGCGCTGACCGTGCACTGGGGTCCGTGGGCGCCCGCCGCCGGTCATTCGGGCATGGTGGGGCCGGAGTTGGCGCGGGAGTACGCGCGGCGCGGGATCTCGCTGATCGACCCGGAGAAGGGGACGGCGGCGCTGCTGCGGGAGCTGGCGTGGGGAGATCCGTCGCTGACGGCGGTCGTGCACACCACCCCGGGCTTCTGATGGAGCGTCAGACTCCGGTCGCCGTGGTCGGGATGGCGGTCCTGCTGCCCGGCGCGCCCGATCTGGACACGTACTGGCGGAATCTGCGCGACGGCGTCGACGCGATCGGCGAAGTGCCGCCGGGCCGCTGGGACGCCGGCTACTACCGGCCGGGCTCGGCCGCCGGACCGGCGGTCGCGGACCAGGTGTACTGCCGACGGGGCGGATTCGTCGACGAGTTCGCGCAGATCGCGGCGGCCCGCTTCGGCATCATGCCCGCGTCGGTCGCCGGCACCGAACCCGACCAGCTGATCGCCCTGAAGGTCGCCGACGCCGCCCTCGCCGACGCGGGCGGCCCCGGCCGGCTCCCGGACCGGCGGCGCGTCGGCGTCGTCCTCGGCCGGGGCGGCTACCTCACGCCCGGACTGGTCCGGCTGGACCAGCGGGTGCGTACGGCGGGCCAACTCGTGCGCACGCTCGGCGAGTTGCTGCCGGATCTGCCGTCGTCCCAACTCGACCTGATCCGCGAGGCGTTCACCGACCGGCTCGGCGCGGACAGCCCCGAGTCGGCGATCGGGCTCGTGCCCAACCTCGCCGCGTCCCGGGTCGCCAACCGGCTGGATCTGCGCGGACCGGCGTACACGGTGGACGCGGCCTGTGCCTCGTCGCTGGTCGCGGTGGACCAGGCGGTGAGTGAACTCGCCTCCGGGCGCTGTGACTTGATGCTCGCCGGGGGCGTCCACCACTGTCACGACATCACGCTGTGGAGCGTCTTCTCCCAGCTGCGCGCCCTCTCCCCCACCGAGCGCATCCGCCCCTTCCACCGGCAGGCCGACGGCATCCTCATCGGTGAGGGGACCGGCGTCGTCGCCCTCAAGCGCCTCGCGGACGCCGAGCGGCACGGCGACCGGGTGTACGCGGTGATCCGGGGTACCGGCGTCGCCAGCGACGGCCGCGCGTCCGGTCTCGTCAACCCCGATCCGGGCGGCCAGACCCACGCCGTGCGGCAGGCCTGGCGGGCGGCGGGACTCGACCCGGCCGCCCCCGGCGCGCTGGGTCTCCTTGAGGCGCACGGCACGGCGACCCCGGCGGGCGACGGTGCCGAACTCACCACGCTGGCCGAGGTGTTCGGTCGGCCGGGGGACGCCGACGCGGTGATCGGCTCGGTCAAGTCGATGATCGGGCACACGATGCCGGCCGCCGGGGTGGCGGGCCTGGTGAAGGCCGCGCTCGCCGTCCATCACGGCGTCCTCCTGCCGACCCTGCACTGCGACGACCCGCACCCGGCCCTGGCCCGCACCCGCTTCCGCCCGCTGGAGAAGGCCGAGCCGTGGGAGGCGGAGGTACGGCGGGCCGGGGTGAACGCGTTCGGGTTCGGGGGGATCAACGCGCATGTGGTGCTGGAGGAGGCGCCGGGCGCGAGGACGGCTCGGACGACCCCCACAGCCCCGGCGACCCCGGCAACTCCGGCCGCCCCAGCGGCTTCAGCGGCCCTCAGAAAAACTCCCCCGCCCTCCCAACTCACCGTCCAGGAACCCGAACCCATCCTCCTCCTGGCCGCCGACACCCCCACCGCCCTCGCCGGACTCCTCGACGCCGACGACACCGCACTGCGCCGCCACCCCGCGCAACTCACCCCGGACGCACCCCCGTTCCGCCTCGCCATCGCCGCCCCCACCCCCAAACGCCTGGCCCTGGCCCGCCGCGCGATCAAGGCCGACCGCCCCTGGAACGGCAGGAGCGACGTCTGGTACCGCCCGACTCCCCTTCTCGGCAAGGGCGTCGGCAAGCTCGCGTTCCTCTTCCCGGGCCTGGAAGGCGAGTTCACCCCCCGGGTCGACGACATCGCCGCCCACTTCAACCTCCCCACTCTCACGCACGACAGCAAGGTCGGCGACGTGGGCCGGCACGGCTTCGGCGTCGTCGCCGTCGGCCGCCTCCTCGACACGGCCCTGCGCCGCATCGGCCTCGTCCCGGACGCGGTCGCCGGGCACAGCGTCGGCGAGTGGACGGCGATGGTCGTGTCCGGGCTGTACGACGGGGCCCAAGTCGACGCTTTCATGGCGGAGTTCGACCCCGGCGCGGTGAGCGTGCCGGGGCTGGCGTTCGGCGTGATCGGGGCGCCGGCCGAGCAGGTCGTGGCGGCGCTCGACACTGCCCCCGGGGTGGTCCTCTCGCACGACAACGCGCCGAACCAGTCGATGGTGTGCGGCCCGGACGAGGCGGTCGAGGAGTTCGTCCGCGCCTTCCGCGCCCGGGGTGTCATCAGCCAAGTCCTGCCGTTCCGCTCGGGTTTCCACACGCCGATGCTGGAACCCCACCTCGGACCGATCAAGGAGGCGGCGAGCCGCTTCCGCATCCGCCCGCCGCACACCCCGCTCTGGTCGGGCACCACGGCGGCCCGCTTCCCCGAACACCCGTCGGACGTACGCGAGTTGTTCATCCGGCACCTGCTGGAACCCGTCCGCTTCCGCCTCCTCACCCAAGCCCTCTACGACGCCGGCCACCGCGTCTTCGTCCAGGCGGGCCCCGGCCAGCTCGGCTCCCTCGTCGGTGACACCCTCGGCGGCCAGGACCACTTGGTCGTGGCGGCCAACTCACCGCACCGCGACGGTCTCCCCCAACTCCGGCGCGTGGCAGCGGCGTTGTGGACGACCGGGGCGGAGATCTCACCCACGCTGGAGCCCGAGCCCGCTCAAGAACCCGAGCCCGCTCAAGACCCCGGGCCCGCTCAAGAACCCGTACGACCCCAGCACCCGGCCATCAAACTCGACCTGAGCGGCTCCCTCATCTCCCTGCCCCCAGAGACCCTCAAAACCCTGCGTCCCCAACTCACCTCCACCGCATCCCCGTTGGAAACCCTCACCCACCCCCTCGCCACCGAACTCAACGCCCTCCTACGCGAAACGGCCGACACGGCGGCAGCCCTCCTCCACACCCGGGCCACCCCCACCCACACCACCCTCCACGTCTCCCCCACCACCATGCCCCACCTCCTGGACCACTGCTTCTTCCCCCAGCGCCCCAACTGGCCCGACACAGCGGACCGTTGGCCGGTGGTCCCCGCCACCACGATCGTGCACCACATCATGGAGGCGGCCCGCCAGAACCGCCCCGACCTCCTCCCCACCACGATCCGCGACGCCCGCTTCGAGGAATGGCTCACCGCGACCCCACCCGTGGACGTCCCGCTGACCGTCACCCCCGAAGCCCCGGACCGCCTGGCCGTCTCCTTCGGCCCCCGCGCCCGCGCCGGCGTCGGACTCACCCCCGCCTACCCGCCCGCGCCCGCGTCCCCCTGGCCCGCTCCGGCCGAACGCGCCCCCGCCCACACGGCCGCCCAACTCTACGCGGAACGCTGGATGTTCCACGGCCCGGCGTTCCAGGGCATCACCGAGCTGACCGCGATCGGCGACCGCCACGTCCGGGGTGTCATCACCACCCCGCCGGCCCCCGGCGCCCTCCTCGACAACGTGGGCCAGCTCCTCGGCTACTGGATCATGGCGACCCGCACCGAACGCACGGTCGTCTTCCCGGTCGGCATGCGCGAGATCCGCTTCCACGGCCCCCACCCGGCGCCCGGCACCCCGGTCGGCTGCCAGGTCAGGATCACGGCGCTGACGGACACCTTCCTGGAGGCCGAGGCCCAACTCACCGTGGCGGGAAGGGTCTGGGCGGAGATCTCGGGCTGGCAGGACCGGCGTTTCGACAACGACCCGGTGACCCGCCCGGTGGAACGCTTCCCCGAGCGCAACACCCTCTCCGAACTCCGGCCGGGCGACTGGACGTTGGTCCACGAACGCTGGCCGGACCTGGCCTCCCGCGACCTCATCATGCGCAACTCCCTGGGCGGCGAGGAGCGTTCGCGGTACGCCACGCACCCCCCGCGCGGCCGGCGGCAGTGGCTGCTGGGCAGGATCGCGGCCAAGGACGCGGTACGGCACTGGCTCTGGGCGCACGGCGAGGGCCCGGTGTGGCCGGCGGAACTGCGGGTCGAGAACGACCCGGCGGGCCGCCCGTACGTCGTCGGCGTCCACGGCCGCCAACTCCCGGCGCTGGACGTGTCGTTGGCGCACTGCGCGGAGGCGGGGGCGGCGATCGTACGCCCCCGGAAAACGCACCGCGAGGCACCCGCGACACGACCCGGCATCGACATCGAAGAGGTCACCGACCGCACCCCCGAGACCCTGGCCGCCGCCCTCCACCCGGACGAACTCCGGCTGCTGGAACGGCTCGACGGGTCCCGCGCGCTGTGGTTCACCCGGTTCTGGGCGGCCAAGGAAGCCGTCGCCAAGGCCGAGGGCACCGGACTCGGCGGCAGGCCGCGGGACTTCAGAGTTCTGGAGGCCGCCCCGGACGGTGAACTCCTCACCGTGGCGGGCCGGTTGGACCCCGCCCGCCTGGTGCACTGCGCGCCCGCCGCCAACCCGCCCCGCCTGCCCGCGCGGGAGTACGTCGTGGCCTGGACCACGGGACACACGAACGAAGAGGAGCACGAGGCCAGATGACCACCACCGCGCACGAGGCGGCCGTACTCGCGGACATCGGCGGGATGCTGGCCCGCCTGCTGGAGGACGAGTACGGCGTGGCCGACGCCGAGATCGGCATGGAGACGACGTTCAACCGGGATCTGGAGCTGGAGAGCATCGACCTGGTGACGCTGGCCGGGCTGCTCCAGGAGCGGTACGGGGAGCGGGTCAACTTCGCCGAGTTCCTGGCCGGGATGGAGTTCGACGAGATCATCGAGCTGACCGTGGGGCGGCTCGTGACGTACGTCGTGGCGAGCCTCTCGGCGGCGGGGGCCTGAGCCATGGCGATGGTCGACACCGGTCAACTCCGCCTGCACACCCAGCGGATCGGCCCCCGGGGCGGCCCGACGGTCGTCCTGGTGCACGGGCTGCTCACCGACAGCCTGGCCAGCTACTACTTCACGGTGGCCCCGAAGTTCGCGGCGGCCGGCCTGGACGTCGTCATGTACGACCTGCGCGGCCACGGCCGCAGCGACCGCCCCGCCACCGGCTACACCCTCGACGACTCGGTCACCGACCTGGACTCCCTGCTGACCCGGCTGCGGGTGACCGGGCCGGTGCATCTGGTGGGCAACTCCTACGGCGGGACGGTCGCGTTCGGCTGGGCGGCCCGGCATCCGGAGCGGACCGCGAGCGTCACCCTGATCGAGTCCGAACCGGCCACGCCCGCCTGGGCGTTGAAGCTGGACGGCATCCTCAGCCGGGTCGCGCACGAGCTGGCGCACAACGAGGCCGACGCGATCACCTGGATCACCGCGCACCGCGGCCACAACACGGCCCGCCTCGCGAAGGGCGCCGCCCGGCTCACCCGGGAGACGTCCCTCGCCCAGGACATCCCGGCCAGCAGTGTTCTGACGGAGGATCAGATCCAGCGGGTCACCTGTCCGGTGCTCGGGCTGTACGGCGGTGACTCCGATCTCGCCGAACTCGCGCCGTGGCTCAAGGAGTCGGTGCCGGACTGCCGGACGGTGACCTTTCCGGGGTACGAGCACTCGCTGCTGGTGGAGGCGGCGGGGTACGTCGGCGGGCATGTCCTGGAGCTGATCGGGGAGACGCGGTGAGCGGATTCCTGTTCGTGGTACCGCCGTTGACGGGTCACGTCAATCCGCTGGTCGGGGTCGCGGCGCTGCTGGAGGCGCGCGGGCACCGGGTCGCGTGGGCGTGCCCCGACCGCGAGCTGATCCGGCGGCTCGCGGGCCCGGACGCGGTGGTGTTCCCCTGCGCCGGGGAGGTGCCGCTCGCCGGCCGGCCGGCGGAGCTGCGCGGGCCGGAGGCGCTGAAGTTCCTGTGGGAGTGGTTCCTGCTGCCGCTCGCGCGGTCGATGGCGGGAGGCGTGGACGCGGCCGTGGAGATCTTCCGGCCGGACGTCGTCGTGGCCGATCAGCAGGCGTTCGCGGGCCCGTTGACCGCCGAGCGGCACGGGCTGCCGTGGGCGGTCTCCGCCTCCACCTCGGCGGAGCTGACCGACCCGCTGGCGGGGCTGCCGAAGGTACGGGAGTGGATCGCCGCCCAACTCGCCGCGCTGCGGGGGGAGATCGGCGCTCCGAACACTGAGACCGCCCACCAGCTCTCGCCACCCGCACCGGCCGCCGAGACCGCCCGCCGCCTCTCGTCCCCCGCCCCGGCCGCCGACGCCGACCCCCGATTCCCGCCGCCCGCCATCGACCCCCGTTTCTCCCCCCACCTCACCCTCGCCTTCAGCACCCCCGAACTGGCCGGCCCCGCCGAAGGCGTCCGCTGGGTCGGCCCTTCGCTCGCCGACCGCCCCAACTCCACCCCCTTCCCCTGGGATTGGCTGGACCCCGGCCGTCCGACCGTCCTGGTGAGCCTCGGGACCGTCAACGCCGAGGCGGGCGGGCGGTTCCTGGACGTGTGCCGGGAGGCCGTACGCGAGCGGGCCGGGCGGATCCAGGCGGTGCTGGTCGATCCGGTGGGCCCGCAGATCCGGACGGACGACGTCCTGATCGTCCCGGCCGTCCCCCAACTCGCCCTGCTGGCCAAGGGTGTTGACGCGGTCGTCTGTCACGCCGGGCACAACACGGTGTGCGAGGCCCTGTGGTACGGCGTCCCGCTCGTCGTCGCGCCGATCCGTGACGACCAGCCGGTGATCGCGGGCCAGGTCGTGGACGCCGGGGCCGGGGTGCGGGTGCGGTTCGGGCGGGCCGGCGCCGGAAAGCTGGGGGCCGCGCTGGACGCCGTGCTGGATCAACCGGGCTATCGGGAAGCGGCCGTTCGGGTCGGGGAGGCGTTCCGGGCGGCCGGGGGCGCGCGGGCCGCCGTCGCTCATCTGGAGGAACTCGTGAGGGAGACGCATGAGTGAGCCGAAGACACCGAAGAAGGACCAGATCGCCGCGCTACGGCCGCTGTACCAGAAGGAGTTGGCCGACGGGCTCGACCGCTTCTTCGCCCCCCGCCGCCCCGACTGCCCCTGGTGCGGCGCCGATTGCCTCACCACCCGGCTGCGGACGACGGACCTGCTCCAGCACAAGCCGGGCCGGTTCACGCTGGACCGCTGCGAGTCCTGCGGCCACCTCTTCCAGAACCCCCAACTCTCCGAGGAGGGACTGGAGTTCTACTACCGGGACTTCTACGACGGGCTCGGTGAGAAGAAGCTCGGGGACACCTTCGGCGGGCGGACGGAGATGTACCGGGCGCGGGCGGCGTCGTTGCCTGCGCACGATCCGGCGCCGGGTCGGTGGCTGGACGTCGGCACCGGGCACGGGCACTTCTGCGCGGCGGCCCGGGAGGTCCTGCCGGACACCGCGTTCGACGGGCTCGACTTCACGGCGGGCGTGGAGCTGGCCGCCGAGGAGGGCCGCGTCGAGAACGGCTTCCGGGGCAGTTTCCCTTCCCTGGCAGGCGAGTTGGCGGGCCGCTACGACGTCGTCAGCATGTTCCACTACCTGGAGCACAGCACCGACCCGGACCGTGAGCTGCGCGCCGCGCGGGACGTCGTGCGGCCAGGCGGGCATCTGCTGATCGAGGTGCCGGATCCGGAGAGCCGTTACGCGCGGCTGCTGGGGCGGTGGTGGCTGCCGTGGCTCCAGCCGCAGCATCTGCACTTCGTGCCGGTGGGGAATCTGCGGGAGCGGCTGAAGGACTTGGGGTTCACGGTCGTCGCCGAGGAGCACGCGGGGCCGCACGACCCGGTCGATCTGCTGGCCGCCGTATGGCTGTTGCTCGACCGGGTGGCGCCGCGTGAGGACGCGCCCTGGCTGGAGCGGGCGCCGGGCCGGCTGCGGCGGGCGGTGCGAACGGCCGTACTGCTGGCCGGAGTTCCCGCGCTGGTGGCGGGAACCCTCCTCGACCGGTTCGCGGTACGGCCGCTGGCGGGACGGCTGGGGCTCGCGAACGCCTACCGGATCGTGGCCCGGCGCGAATGAACCGGCGTGCGCACAAACCGGCGCGCACATGAACCAGCGTGCGCATAAGCCGACGCACACATAAAGCCAGCGCGCACAAGCCGACCCACGAACCCCGCACCCCCCCACCCCCGCCAACCCTCAGCGCACAGCAGCCAGTTGCCCCTCCTCCCGCACCCCATCGGCCCCCACCCGACCACCCCGCACCGCCGCCACCCCGATGAACACCATCGACCACACCCCCGCGACCGCGAACGCCGTGAACCCCCACGACCCGTGCCCCGAGGACAGCAACTGCCCGCCCAGCCAGGGCCCGAAGACCGCGCCGAAGCGGCCGATGCCGGAGGTCCAGCCGACGGCGGTGGCGCGGTGGTCGGGGGCGGAGCGCAGGGAGACGGTCGCGTAGACCATCGTCTGGGCGCTGTTGAGGAAAACGCCGGTGAGGAAGACGACGAGCATGGTGAGCGGCGTCGGCATGTGGACGCTGAAGAGGAAGACGCCGACGGCGGTCAGCGCGAACCAGATCGCGGCGATGCGCGGGGCGCCGAAGCCGTCGGCGGCGCGGCCGGCGAGCAGCATGCCGGCGATGCCGCCGAGGTTGAACACCACTACGAACGTAAGGGCGTTGGCGAGTTCGTAGCCCTCCTCGCGCATCAGGGTGGGCAGCCAGGTCGCGACGCCGTAGACGAGGAGGAGGCCGCCGAAGGAGGCGCACCAGTACAGGAGGGTCTGGAGCCGGGCGCCGGTGCGGAACAACTCCTTGAAGGCGTCGCGGTGTTCGGCGGCCGACTTCTTCCCGGCGACGTCCGGCAGTTCGACGCGGTAGCGGGCGGCGAGGGCCTGGGCCTCGTCCCGGCGGCCCTTGGCGACCAGGAAACTCAGCGATTCCGGAAGGTACTTGGCGAGGATTGGCGCGAACAGCAGCGGAAGGACGCAGACCCAGAAGGCGGCACGCCAACCGACCGGTTCCACCAGCCACTTGGCGACGTACGCGGAGAGGATGCCGCCCGCGTGGTGGGCGGTCATCAGGACGCCGATGGTGAGGGCGGCGCGGCCCTTGCCCGCGTAGTCGGAGACCATGCTGATCGCGGTCGGCAGCAGCCCGCCGAGGCCGATCCCGGCGAGGGTGCGGCCGAGGCCGAAGACGGTCACGTCACCGGCGACCGCGCACAGCGCCGAGGCCAGCGAGAACAGCGTCAGACACGCCACCATCAGCTTCTTGCGGCCGATCCGGTCGGCGACCGTGCCGGCGGTCAGGGCGCCGACCAGCATGCCGAAGGTGGCGTAACTGCCCAGGTCACCGGCTTGGTCGGCGGTGAGTCCGAAGGTCTTCGTGGCGAGCAGGTGGGGCAGGACCGAGCCGTAGACGAACATGTCGAGGCCGTCGAAGAGGACGGCGAGCCAGCACAGGGCTATGACCAGCTGGGTGAGCCTGGCGGCGGGCGGGGCGGGCTTCGGGGAGGGGGACATCATCGTCGGTTGCCTCTCGACCGGTGAGCGGAGCCTGGCGGGGGGATGCGGATGACGGTAGGGAGCCCGGGGCTGGAGGTCAACATTTTTGTCAACAATCTCATCGACAATCAGCCGCACCCCTGCGCGGGCCTACCCGACCGGCGGCGTCCCGTGCGTGTGGAACGACGCGATCGTCTTCAGCCCCCACGCCTGCCCCTTCTTGCGCTCCTCCTCCGTCCACGTCACCAGCGGCCAGTCCGGCGCCAGCACCAGCCGGGTCAGCGGGTTGCACAACTCGATCCGGTTGCCGCCGGGTTCGTAGACGTAGAGGAAGAACGTCTGCTGGATGGCGTGCTTATGGGGTCCGGTCTCGATGAACACCCCGCTGTCGATGGCGAGATCGGCGGCGCGCAGGATGTCCTCGCGGGTGTCGGTGGCGAACGCGATGTGGTGCAGCCGGCCCGACGTCCCCGTCCAGTCCTCCGTATAGACGACGTCGTACGACTTGTTCGTGTACGTCAGCCAACGCGCCGCGATCCGGCCCGAGTCGAGCCGGATCTGTTCGGTCGGGCGGGCGCCGAGGAGCTGTTCCTGGAACTCGGCGTTCGCGAGGACGTCGGCGGCGAGGAAGTTGACGTGGTCCAACCTCCTTACGCCGACACCCCTGTTGGGCTTGGCCTGGGGCTGGTTCTTCAGCGCCGGGCGCAGTTCCCCGGGGGCCGCGTAGTGCTCGCTCTCCCAGTAGAGGGCGTGTTCGTGGCCGTCCGGGTCGGTGGTGACGTACAGCGGGCCGAGGCCCGGTTCGTCCTCGACCCACTTGCCGGTGCGGCCTGTTGACTCGATCGCCGCGACACGGCGGTGCAGCGCGGCCTCGCTGGAGGTGCGCAGGGCGAGGCGGCCGAGGCCGGGGTGGTCGCGGGCGGTGAGGACGAGGCTGTGGTGCTCGTAGTCGTCGAAGGTGCGCAGGTAGACGCTGTCGCCGGCCTCCGCGTTCACGGTGAGGCCGAGGTAGTCGGTGCAGAAGGTGACGCTGGCAGCCAGGTCGGGGGTGAAGAGCTGGGCGTGGCCGAGGTGGGCGATGTCGCCGAGCGGCGGGGTCATGGGCGGTCCTTGGGGTCGGCGGGGGCGGGGAAGACGGTTCCGTCGAAGATCTTGCGCGCCGTGCGCACCACGGCCGTGCGACGCGCCGCCGGCCGCCCGTCGGGGCCGCTCACCAGGGCGCTCTCGATGTCCAGATGGCCGCTCGGATGCTCGACGCGCACCAGAGCGGACCCCGGACCGGGTACGGCGATCCCCTCGCCGGCCCCGCCCGGCAGCCGGATCCCGGCCGCGACGCTCGCCGCGCCGAGCACGCCGATCGAGGGGTGGCAGCGGACCGGGATGAACGTCCGCGTGCTGACCGTGCCGCCGAAGCGCGGCGGGGCCAGCAGGGTCAGCTTGGGCACGGTCGTACCGGAGACGTCCCCGAGCCCCATCAGCTCCCCCGCCGCGCGCCGGATCACCCGCAGCCGCTCGGCCAGCCCGACATTCTCCTCCAGGTCGCCGGGCGCCTCGTACCCGCTGACCCCGAGCGCCCCGGCCGCGATCAGCACGGTCGGCATCCCGTTGTCCACACAGGTCACCGGCACCCCGTCGACCAGATCGAGCACCCGCCCGGTGGGCAGCAACTCCCCTTCACCGGCCGGGAATTCGATGCGTACGGCGGCCGCCGCCCCCGGCACCCCGGCGATCCGCGTCCCCCCGTCGTACCGCACCCGCCCGCCATCGGTCGGAAAGCTCACGGTCGCGAGGTCACCGGTGTTGAGCATCCGGACGCGTACGGCGGTCCCTTCCGCGCCGGGCTCGACCAGTCCGCGCTCCACCGCGAACGGGCCGACCCCGGCGAGGAGGTTGCCGCAGTTCTGACGGTCACTCACCTCCGGTTCGCCGACCGCGACTTGGAGGAAGAGGTAGTCGACGTCGGCGGCCGGATCGGGCGACGGGGAGACGACCGCGACCTTGCTCGTGAGGGGGTGCGCCCCGCCGATGCCGTCGATCTGGCGGTCGTCCGGGCTGCCCATGATGCGCAGCAACAGGGCGTCCCTGGCGGCGGGTTGAGCGGGGAGGTCGGCGGCGAGGAAGTAGGCGCCCTTCGAAGTGCCGCCGCGCATCAGCAGACACGGCACCCCCTCAGAAAAACGCCCGTCTTCAGAGAGACGCCCGCCCCCAGAACCGTCGCCTTCAGAAACACCGTTCACGACAGCTCCCCCGCCGCATACTCCTCATACGTCCGGTACTCCACCCCGAGCTGCTCCAGCTTCTCCCGCAACCCATAGCGGTCCAGCCCGAGTTGGCCGTCCAGGAACGCCGCCCGGGTCCGCGCCTCCTTCTCCTCCCGCGCCCGCGCCGCCTCGGCCACCTCTCCGGCCCGTTCGCGCGGGACGACGGCCACTCCGTCGTCGTCGGCGAGGATCACGTCCCCCGGGCGGACGACCTGCCCGGCGACGACGACCGGCACATTCACCGAACCCCCCGTCGCCTTCACCGTCCCCTGCGCCGACACCGCCCGTGACCAGGCCGGAAAGCCCATGTCCCGCAGCTCCTGGGTGTCGCGGACGCCGGTGTCGATGACCAGTCCGCGCACCCCGCGCCGCGCCAGCGCCGTCGCGAAGAGCTCGCCGAACAGGCCGTCCGTGCAGGGGGAGGTGGTGGTGACGACGAGGAGGTCGCCGGGGCCGCACTGCTCGACCGCCGCGTGGATCATGAGGTTGTCGCCGGGCCAGCTCAGCACCGTGACGGCCGTACCGCAGGCCCGTACGCCCTGCTGGATCGGGCGGATCGCCGTGCCCAGCAAGCCCGTTCGGCCCATCGCCTCGCCGACCGTGGCCACCCCGAAGCCGGCCAGCGCGTCGACGTCCTGGGGGGACGCCTTCGGCGGGTCGGTGACGATCACGCCGCTCATGCCAGCTCCTTCGCGATCTGCGGGAACGGCCGCATGTACGCCTCGGCCATACAGTCGTGCGCGAGGCCCAGGTTGGGGCCGGCGTTGCGCTTGAGCTGGACGCCCCGGCGGACGGCGAGGTCGGTGTAGTAGGCCCAGAGGTGGCGCTGGGCGGCGAGGCACTCCATGGCCTTGCGCTTGGTGTCCCACACCTCGCTGATGTCCAGCAGGACTTCGGGCCTGAAGCCGCTCAACTCCGGCTGGTGCGGCTCGAAGTAGAAGACGGGCGGGGCGCCGATGATCTCGCCGGGTCCCGGGTAGCCGATCGCCTGGGCGAGGATGCGGGCCTCCATCGCCATGCGGTTGGCGGCCGGGTGGTCGCCGTTGTAGGGGTCGTCGGCGGGGTGGGTGAGGACGACGTCGGGCTGGGCCGCGCGGAACACCTCGACCAGACGGTCCGTCAACTCCGGTGTGGGCAGCAGGGGATAGTCCCCGGCGTCGAAGAAGAGGACGTCCGCGCCGAGGGTCGCGGCGGCGCGCTCGGCCTCGTCGCGGCGCAGCGCCTTGATCTCGTCGAGCCGCCTGCCCTCCCGCCACGCCTTCGCGGACTCGCCGCGCTCGCCGAAGGTGAGACAGGCGATGGTGACCTTCTCACCGCGCGCGGCGGCCAGGGCGATCGCGCCCCCGGCACGCCAGACGAAGTCGCCCGCGTGCGCGGTGACGACGAGGGTCGAACGGGGCGGTTTCACGGGCACGTCGGCCATGGGTGAGGGCTCCTTGAAGGGTGCGTGAGAGGTGGGCGACGACGGCCGCGGCCGCACCGCACCCACCTCACCGCGACGCGCCGCGCCTCAGCGCACGCATACGTCAGCGCACCGAGCGCGTCAGCGCACAAGCCCCGGCTCCCGAGCCCGCGCCCCGGCCTCAGTCGCGCAACGCCTCGATCACACTGGTGAGATGAGCGCGGACGGCCGTCTCCGCCGCCTGCGGATCCCTGGCGCGGATCGCCTCGATCATCGCCAGGTGTTCGTTCAGGGAGCGCTGCGGACGCCCCGGGCGCAGCGCCAACTGGAAGCGGTGGCGCACCAGTTGGGCGTTGAGCCGTTCCAGCAGCTCGACGGCCGTGCGCTGGCCGGAGAACTCCCGGATCCGGGTGTGCAGTTCATGGTTGAGGTCGGAGTAGGTGACCGGCTCGCCGTCGGCGACGGCCTTGGTCATGGCCGTGCCGAGGTCCGTCAGTTCGCCCAGCTGCTCGTCGGTCGCGAGCGTCGCCGCCTTCGCCGCGCACAGTCCTTCGAGGACCATGCGGCACTCGGTGATGGCGACGGCCTCCTCCACCGTGACGACCCGCACCCGGGATCCCCGGTTGCGGATGCGCTCGACCAGCCCCTGCGCCTCCAGGTCGATGAGCGCGGCCCGGATGCTCGCCCGCGTCACCTCGAACCGCTCGGCCAGCTCGTTCTCCACCAGCCGCTGCGCGGGTGCCATCTCGCCGTGCAGGATCGCCTGCCGCAGCTGCGCGAGCGCGTGCTGTTTGGCCTGCTCCCCGGTGCCCGGCCGGGCTTCTTGAGGCATCGTTGCCCTCCCTGAGTGAGTGCCTGTCGAAACTAAATCTAGCCAGACAAGATTGTCAACAATTTTGTCCAAGCTATTTGATGAGTGCCGCGGGCATGTTGTACGGCGTCACCACCTGAATCCCCGAAGGCACCCCCGCCCCCACCGCCGGCAACGCCCCCTGCGCCCGCATCACCGCATGGCACGCCTCCCGCATGTCCTGCCGCAGATCGTGATGGAGCACGGCCGACAGCCGGTGCTCCCGCAGCAGCCGCGTGTTGTCCTGGTCGAGATCGTGCGCGACGAACACGTCGCACTCCCGCCCCAGATCCGCGAACGCCCGGAGCGTCGCGATGTTCCCGCCGCCGATCGAGTACACGGCCCGGATCTCCGGGTCCCGCTCCAGCGCGGCCCGCACCAGCTCGTACTGCGTGGCGTCGAGCCCCTGCCCCTCGGTGATCTCGACGAGCGTCCGCCCCGGGTGCCGCGCCCGCATCACCGACCGGAACCCCATCTCGCGCTCCTCCTCATTGCGGAAGAACCCGCTGCTGATGCTGGTCAGCACGTTCCCGGGCCGCTCCCCGAGCCACTGCCCCATGAGATAGGCAGCCGTCGCGCCGGCCGCCCGGTTGTCGATGCCGACGTACGCGAGCCGCGCGCTGGCGGGCAGATCGGTGACCAGGGTGACGACCGGGATGCCCGCCTCGACCAGCCGCCCCACGGCCTCGGTCACCTCGGGCACGTCCGGCGCCTTGAGGACGACCCCCTGCGAACCGCGCCGCGCGATCCGCTCCAGCGTCGCGACGACGTCCCGGGCCTGACCCGTCTCCCGGAAGTGGAAGCGGGAGCGCAGCACGGCCGGGTGCAGCGCGGGCAGCTCGGCCTCCAGGGCGGCGCGCACGGCGCTGGTGAACCGCTCGGGCGCCTGCATGACGATGTCGAGCATGAACGTCCGCCCGACCAGCCGGACTTGGGTGCGCTGGCGGTCGAGGTCGGCGATGGCCCGGCGCACCTCCTGCGCGGTGGAGGCGCGGACGCCGCCGCGGGCGTTGAGGACGCGGTCGACGGTGGCCTCGCTGAGGCCCGCCTGACGTGCGATCTCCCGGATCGGGAAGGGATGGCCCACAGCTTTCTCCTGCAACCGGTTCTGAGGGTTTTTTGATGGCTTGCTGCCAGTTGTTCGAGGGGTTTGTACTGACAAGAATGACAGAGCGGCGCCGCACACCGTAAGAGCCGGGCCGCACGCCGTAAGAGCCGAAAGGACCAGCTCATGGCACTCCTGAAGGACAAAGTCGTCCTTGTCAACGGCGGCAGCCAGGGCGTCGGCGCGGCCATCGCGCGCGCCGCCGTCCGTGAGGGCGCCTTCGTCGCCGTGACGGGCCGCCGTCCGGAGCCGGGCGAGGCGCTGGTGGCGGAGCTGGGCGAGCGGGCGCTGTACGTGCGGGCGGACCTCTCGGACGCCGCGCAGGCCACGTCGTCCGTCCAGGCGGTCGTCGCGAGGTACGGCCGGATCGACTGCCTGGTCAACTCCGCCGGGCTCACCTCGCGCGGCACGCTCCTGGACACCACGCCCGAGCTGTTCGACGCGCACATCGCGATCAACCTGAAGGGCCCGTTCTTCGCGATGCAGGCGGCCGTCGCCGACATGGTCGCCCGCGAGGCGCCCGGCACGGTCGTCAACATCATCACCAGTTCGGCCCACGGCGGCCAGCCCTTCCTCGCCCCCTACGTCGCCGCCAAGGCGGGCCTCGCCGGTCTGACCCGCAACGCCGCGCACGCCCACCGCTGGGACCGGATCCGGATCAACGGCCTGAACATCGGCTGGACGGCGACGGAGGGCGAGGACGCGACGCAGCGGGCCTTCCACGGCGCCGGGGACGGCTGGCTGGCCGAGGCGTCCGCGCAGCTGCCGATGGGCAAGCTGGGCCAGCCGGACGAGATCGCCGACTTCGTGGTCCTGCTGCTGTCGGACCGGTCGGGCGTGGTCACCGGTTCGGTGCTCGACTGGGACCAGAACGTGCTGGGCGGCCTGGACTGAGGTCCACCGGCCCGGCCGACGCCCCCCGAATCGGCTGACGCCCGCGAACCCCTCCCTCTCACACCAGCAAGACCTTTAGGAGCCGCACCCCATGCGCATCGGAATCCTCGGCCTCGGCCGTATCGGCGCCTTCCACGCCGAGACCCTCTCCGGACTCGACGCCGTCGACTCCCTCGTCGTGACCGACCCCTTCGCCGACGCCGCGAAGGCCGCCGCCGAGCGCTTCGGCGCGGAGGTCGTGGACTCGCCGGAGGCCCTGCTGGCGGCCGGCGTGGACGGCATCGTCGTGGCCGCCGCGACCGACGCCCACCCGGCGCTGATCCTCGCGGGCGTCGAGGCGGGCATCCCGGTCTTCTGCGAGAAGCCGGTCGCCAAGCACATGAGCGACGGCGTGGCGGTCCTGAAGGCCGTCCAGGGCAAGGACGTGCCGATCCAGATCGGCTACAACCGCCGCTTCGACGCCGGTTTCGTCGCCGCCCGCGCGGCCGTCCAGGCGGGCGAGCTGGGCAAACTGCACACCGTCCGCTCGACGACCCTCGACCCGGCCCCGCCGCCGGCCGCGTACGTCGCCGCCTCGGGCGGTATCTTCCGCGACTGCTCGGTGCACGACTTCGACATCATCCGCTGGGTCACCGGGCGCGAGGTGACGGAGGTGTATGCGGTCGGCGGCAACAAGGGCGCCGACTACATCAAGGAGGCGGGCGACGCCGACACCACGGGCGCGGTGCTGACCCTGGACGACGGCACGATCGCGGTCGTCTCCAACTCCCGCCACAACGGCCGGGGTTACGACGTCCGCATGGAGATCCACGGCTTCACCGACTCCATCGCCGTCGGCCTTGAGGACAAGCTCCCGCTGCGCTCGGTGGAGCCCGGGGTCACCTTCCCGGCCGGCACCCCGCACGACTTCTTCATGGACCGCTTCACGGCCGCCTACCGCGCCGAACTCACCGCCTTCACCGAGGTGGTGGCCGGCACCCGCACCTCCCCCTGCACCATCGAGGACGCCCTGGAGGCCGGCTGGATCGCCGAGGCCTGCACCCTCTCCCTCCAGGAGCACCGCCCGGTGACGATCGCGGAGGTCCGGGGAGCCTGAGGGGCTTCCCGGTACGACGCCGAGGGGCGCACGGCACCAGCCACGCGCCCTTCGCTGCTCTCTGAAACAGCCCCGCACGCGCCCCTCGCCACACATCCGCCCACACGCACCCCGCGCCCCGCGACCGCCCGCGCCGCCCCTTCCCGCAGCCGCTCGCGCGCCACCTCCGGATGCAGGGTCACGGCGACGGCCTGCCCCAGCGCCCGCTTGACCTCGACGGCCACCGCGCACGCGTTGTCGTCCCCGCTGAGCAGCACCGCCGGCACCCCGAGGTGCCCGGCCATCGCGGCGTTCAGCCCGATCTCCCCGAGCGGGCGCCCCGCGACGCGTACGTCGAGCAGCCCGCCGTTCATGGTGTGCGCGAGGACGGCGGGGCCGCTGCCCGCCCGCCCGTGGTAGCCGACGAACAGGACGGCGTCGGTCCGCGCGTCGAGCCCGCCCAGCATGCCGAGCGGCCGGGGTTTGCCCCGGACCAGGTGGGCCCTGCGGTCCAGCTCCTCCGGCAGCAGGTTGCGAAACGGCCCGTGCGCGTCCGCGACCCACACCTCGGCGTCGGGCTCGGCGTCCAGGACGCCCGCGATCACGGCGTTGGCGTCGGCCGTCATCAGGGCGCGGGCGCGCGGATAGTCGTAGCCGGCCGGGTCGGTCTCGGTGCCGTGCACGACGCCCGAGACGCCCTCCATGTCGACTGAGATCAGTGCCTTCATGGGTCGTGGAGTCTACGGCGCCAAGGGCTCACGCACAGGGCGGAAACAGCGCGGAAGCCGACGCCCGGGCGTCGGCTTCCAGCGATGCACATTTCACCGATCGGCGAACTCCGGCTGCCCCGGGGCCCGTTCAGGCCCCGCACGACCTCAGGAACTGCCGGGTCCGTACCGCGATCGGCAGCGGGCGGTCCGGCTCGCACGGGTACATGTCCTGCTCGACGATCGCGAACAGCTCCACGCCCAGCCGCTGCGCCGCCTCCAGGACGGGCCCCAACTCCGGTACCCCGCGCGGAGGTTCACACATGACCCCTTGTGCGACGGCGGGTCCGAACGGGGTCCCGGCCGCCCGGACGCCGGCCAGGATCTCCGGGTCCACCTGCTTGAGGTGCAGATACCCGATCCGCTCCCCGTACGTCTCGATCAGCTTGACGCTGTCGCCGCCGCAGTACGCGTAATGCCCGGTGTCCAGACAGAGGTTGACCAGTTCGCCGTCGGTGGAGTCGAGGAACCGCTCGACGTGGTCCTCGGTGTCGAGGTGGGTGTCGGCATGCGGATGGACGACGATGTCCAGGCCGTACACCTCCCAGGACCTCAGCCCGAGCCTCCCCCAGTTCTCGGCTTCGCTCGAACCGGGGGCACCCCCACATGCCCTTGGTGAGGTGAGCCCACTGTTCGGCGGTCAGCTCCGGGGGCTCCAGGATCTCGGCCGTCTTGTCGTCACGCCAGAAGGACGGGATGACGACGAGGTGCCGCGCGCCCATCTGCTGGGTGAGCGCGGCGACTTGGCTGACGTGCGCCCACGTCTCCTCCCAGACGGCGGGGCCCCGGTGCATGCCGGTGAAGACGGTCCCGGCGGACACCTTCAGGTCCCGCTCGGCGACCTCGTCCCTGAGGCGTGCGGGGTCGGTGGGGAGGTAGCCGTAGGGGCCGAGTTCGATCCAGGAGTAGCCGGCTTCGGCGACCTCGTCCAAGAACCGTTCCCACGGCACCTGTTGAGGGTCGTCGGGGAACCAGACGCCCCAGGAGTCGGGGGCGGAGCCGACGCGGATGCGGTCGAGCCTCACGCCGGACCTCCCTCGACATCATCCGGCAGCCCGTCCGTGTCCACGCCCCGCACCTGCGCCAACTCGTGCTTGAGCGCCGCGAGTTCGGCGCCGCCGGCCATGTGGTTGGTGAGTTCCTCGAGGCTGACCTCGCTGCGGTCCGCGCTCATCTCCAGGGTCCCGAGGCGCAGGACGCTGAAGTGGTCGCCGACCATGTAGGCGTGGTGCGGGTTGTGGGTGATGAAGATGACGCCGAGGCCGCGGTCGCGGGCGGCGGCGATGTACTTGAGCACCACGCCGGACTGCTTGACGCCGAGCGCGGCGGTCGGCTCGTCCAGGATGAGCACCCGCGCGCCGAAGTACACGGCCCGCGCGATCGCCACGCACTGCCGCTGCCCGCCCGACAGGGTGCCGATCGGCTGCTCCAGGTCGTCGAGGACGATGCCCATGTTGCGCAGTTCCTCATCGGCGGTCTTCTTCATCCGCTCGATGTCCAACCGCCTTGTGGGCCAAGGGCCTTTGGTCATCTCGGAGCCGAGGAAGAAGTTCCGCCAGACCGGCATGAGGGGGACCGTCGCGAGGTCCTGGTAGACGGTCGCGATGCCCTTGTCGAGCGCGTCGCGCGGGGTGCCGAACCGCACCGGCCGGCCGTCGACGAGGAACTCGCCCTCGGTGTGCTGGTGCAGCCCGGAGATGATTTTGATGAGGGTCGACTTGCCGGCGCCGTTGTCGCCGAGCACGCAGGTCACCTTGCCGGGGTGGACGGCGAGCGAAACCCCGTGCAGGGCGCGGATGTTGCCGTACGCCTTGCCCGCGCCGCGGAGTTCGACGACCGCGCCGCTCTCGGGCGCGGTGTCCTCCAGGACCGCTCCGTGTGTTCCTTGGGTCGTCATGGACGTCACCTCCGGGTGGCCGTGCGCTGGATCCACAGGTTGATCAGGACGGCGCCGAGGAGCATCGCGCCGAGGAAGGCCTTGAACCAGTCGGGGTTCCAGCCGGCGTAGACGATGCCCTGCTGGACCATGCCGAACATGAAGGCGCCGAAGACGGGCCCGATCGCCGAGCCGTAGCCGCCGGTCAGCAGACAGCCGCCGATGACGGCCGCCGCGATGTAGATCAGCTCCTGCCCGACGCCCTCGCCGGACTGGACGGTGTTGAACGAGAACAGCTGGTGCATGCCGATGAACCAGGCGCCGAAGCCGACCGCCATGAACAGCGTGATCTTCGTGAAGTTGACGGGTACGCCGACGGCCCGCGCGGACTCCTTGCTGCCGCCGACGGCGAAGATCCAGTTGCCGTACTTGGTGCGCAGCAGCACCCAGGTGGCGAGCGCCGCGAAGACCAGCCACCAGATCACGGTGATCTTGACCTGCACTCCGCCGATGTCGAAGGAGGACGCGAAGACCTTCTTGGCCTGGTCGAAGCCCTGCATGTCGCTGATGTCGTCGGTGGCGACGTTGCCGGTGACCAGTTTGGTCACCGCGAGGTTGACGCCTTGCAGGATCAGGAAGGTCCCGAGCGTCACGAGGAAGCTGGGCAAGCCGGTGCGCACGACCATCCAGCCGTTGAAGGCGCCGATCGCGAGCGAGACGACCAGGGCGACGATCACGCCGGTCCACACGTTCATCGTCAGCTGGTAGCTGAGCATGGACGCGGTGAGCGCGGAGGAGATGACCGCGACGCCGGAGGAGAGGTCGAACTCGCCGCCGATCATCAGCAGGGCGACCGGGAGGGCCATGATGCCGATGGTCGAGGACTGGTAGAGGACGGTGGCCATCGAACCGCCCTGGCGGACGGTCGGGGCGGCGATGAGGAAGAAGACCAGGACGGCGGCGGCGCCGAGGAAGACACCGACCTCGGGACGGGCCAACAGCCTGAGCGCGACGGGGCGTTGGGCGGTGCGGCCGTCCTTCTGCGGGGGCAGCGCGGGGGCGACGGTCTGCTGGGCCATGCTCATCACCTGGTCCCCTTGGCGGCGTAGGCGGCGACCTGCTCGACGTTGGACTTGTCGACGAACGCGGGCCCGGTCAGGACGGCCTGCTCGCCGCCGCCGCTGTAGTTGCCGTTGTTCTTGTAGAGCCACAGCCCGTCGACCGCCAAGTAGCCCTGGAGGTAGGGCTGTTGGTCGACGGCGAACTCGATGGTCCCGGCCTGGACGCCCTTGACGAGGTCCTTGTTGAGGTCGAAGGTGGCGACCTTCGCCTGGGAGCCGGCGTCCTTGACCGACTGCACGGCGGTCAGCGCGTAGGGGGCGCCGAGGGTGACGACGTGGTCGATCCCGGTGTCCTGCTTGAGCTTCGCGGTGATCGTCGACTGCACGGACGGCATGTCGGTGCCGTTGACGTACAGGGTCTCGGTGGTGCCCTTGAAGGTCTTCTTCAGTCCGTCGCAGCGCTGGGTGAGACCCACGTTGCCCTGCTCCTGGATGACGCAGACGACCTTCTTGGCGCCGTCGGTGTTCAGCCGGTTGCCGAAGGCCTCGCCGGCCACCGACTCGTCCTGGCCGAAGAATTCGAGGAGGCCGAGCTGCTTCCAGTCGCTGAGGCCGGAGTTGAGGCCGACGACGGGTATCCCGGCGGTCTTCGCCTTGCCGAGGACGTCCTTCATCGCGTCGGGCTTGGCGAGGGTGACGGCGATGCCGTCGACCTTCTGGTCGATCGCGTTCTGGACCAGGTTGGCCTGGTTCCCGGCGATGGGGTCGTTGGAGTAGAGAAGTTTGATGTTGTCCTTGGCGGCGGCTGCTTCGGCGCCTTTGCGTACGGTGTCCCAGAAGGTGTCGCCGTTGGCGGCGTGGGTGACGAAGGCGACCGTCATCCGGGGGGTGGTCGCCTTGCCCGCGGAGGCACCCGTGGTGCTCTCCTGCGCCTTCTTGCCCCCGGTGCTGCTGGAGCAGCCCGCGAGGGTCAGGGCAGCCGCGGCGGCGAGGGCCACCACGGGGACGATTCTGCGGGAGCGGGCGGGCTTGGAGCTGTCCATCTTTCCTGCACCTCACTGTGCGCCAGGGGAACGACGGGGCCCGGTCGGCTGTGGGCCGGGCTGCTTCGCTGTTGGGACGGGATCAAATCCCGTCACGTGCCCAGTGTCAATACTTTGTTAAGACATCATTTCACGAGCAGGTCCGAATGTAAGAACAAAGGATTGACAGGAAGGGCCGCCGGGCCCTACACCTGAGGGACATCAGAAGCCGATCTGGAGGTGCCCCGGATGCCGAAGACCGGTGAGCGGGCCACGCCGGGTTCCGCGCTCGACGCGGTGCCCTTCGCCCTGGACCGCAGCAGCCCGGTCCCGCTCTACTACCAGCTCGCCCAGCAGCTGGAGTCGGCGATCGAACACGGCCGGCTGGCCCCCGGCAACCTCCTGGGCAACGAGATCGACCTCTCCGCGCGCCTCGGCCTGTCCCGCCCCACCGTCCGCCAGGCCATCCAGTCCCTGGTCGACAAGGGCCTCCTGGTCCGCCGCCGCGGCGTGGGCACCCAGGTCGTCCACAGCCAGGTCAAACGCCCGCTGGAGCTCTCCAGCCTCTACGACGACCTCGCCGCCGCCGGACAGGGCCCGACCACCCGCGTCGTGCGCAACGAGCTCCTGCCCGCCCCCGCCGATGTCGCCGCCGCCCTCGGTGTCCCCGAAGGCGGCGAGGTCGTCCTCCTGGAGCGGCTGCGCTGCACGCACGGCCAGCCGGTGGCGTTCCTGTGCAACTACCTCCCGCCGGCCCTCCTCGACCTCGACACCCCGCGCCTGGAGTCGACGGGCCTCTACAGCCTGCTCCGCACGGCCGGCGTCACCCTCCACAGCGCCCGCCAGACCGTGGGCGCCCGCGCGGCCACCGAGGACGAGGCCGCCCGCCTCGAAGAACAGCCCGGCGCGGCCCTGTTGACGATGCAGCGCACCGCGTACGACGACACGGGCCGGCCGGTGGAGTACGGGACGCACATCTACCGCGCGTCCCGGTACGCCTTCGACTTCCAGCTCCTGGTCCGCACGTGACGGACCGTCAACTCCCGTTACCCGGGCCCCGCTTAACGCGGCGCCATCCGCAGCGCCCCGTCCATCCGGATCGTCTCCCCGTTGAGGTAGTCGTGGTCGACGATCGCGAGCGCCAGCTTGGCGTACTCCTCCGGCCGCGCGAACCGCTGCGGGAACGGCACCCCGGCCTCCAGCGAGGCGCGGAACTCGTCGGAGACGGTCTCCATCATCGGGGTGTCGACGATGCCGGGCGCGATGGTGCACACGCGGATGCCGTACTGGGCGAGATCCCGGGCGGCGGGCAGGGTGAGGCCGACGACACCGCCCTTGGAGGAGGCGTAGGCGGCCTGCCCGATCTGGCCGTCGTACGCGGCGATGGAGGCGGTGTTGACGATGACGCCGCGCTGGCCGTGGGCGTCGGGCTCGGTCTGCGCAATGGCCTCCGAGGCGATCGCCAGGACGGTGAACGTGCCGACCAGGTTGACCTGGACGGTCTTCGCGTACAGGGCGATGTCGTGGACGCCCTTGCGGCCCAGGACGCGCTGCGAGGGGCAGATGCCGGCGCAGTTGACGACCGTGCGCAGCGGGACCCCGGCGCCGGCGGCGACCTCGACGGCCGCGCGGACCTGGTCGGCGTCGGTGACGTCGGCGGCGACGTACGTGACCCCCGCCGCCTCCGGCGCCTTGTCGATGCCGGTCTGGAGGTCGAGGGCGAAGACCTGGGCGCCGGCGGCGGCGAGGGCCTTCGCGGTGGCCGCGCCGAGGCCGGAGGCACCGCCGGTGACGAGGGCGGCGGTGTGGGCGAGCTGCATCATCACTCCTTGCCGAGGGCGGTCAGCTGACCCCCCTCGCTGCGGTCCAGCGCACGCGAGATGACCATGCGCTGGATCTGGTTGGTTCCTTCGAAGATCTGCATGACCTTGGCCTCGCGCATGTACCGCTCCACGGGGAAGTCCCGCGTGTAGCCGTAGCCGCCGAGGACCTGGACCGCGTCCGTCGTCACCTTCATCGCGTTGTCGGTGGCGACGAGCTTGGCGATCGACGCCTCCCGGGTGAAGGGCAGGCCGGCGTCCTTGAGCCGGGCGGCGGCCAGCGTCGTGGCCCGCGCGGACTCGACGGCCGCGCCCATGTCGGCGAGGACGAACGCGAGCCCCTGGTGCTCGATGATCGGCTTGCCGAACGTCTCGCGCTCCCGGGCGTAGCGCACCGCGTGGTCGAGGGCGCCCTGGGCGAGGCCGGTGGCGACGGCCGCGATGCCGAGCCGTCCGCAGTCCAGGGAGGCCAGCGCGATTCTCAAACCCTGGCCCTCCTCCCCCACCCGCCGGGCGGCGGGCACGCGGACGCCGTCGAACCGCATCGTGGCGGTCGCCGAACCCGTGAGCCCCATCTTGCGCTCCGGCGGATCGGCGCTCAGCCCCGGGGTGTCCGCCGGGACGAGGAAGCAGGAGATGCCGTGCGTGCGGTCCTCGGAGGTGCGGGCCATGACGGTGTAGAAGTCGGCGTAACCGCCGTGCGTGGTCCAGGCCTTGGCGCCGTCGATGACATAGGAGTCGCCGTCGCGCACCGCGCGGGTGCGCATCGCCGCCGGGTCGGAGCCCGCGTGCGGCTCGGAGAGGCAGTACGCGCCCAGCAGCTCCCCGCCGAGCAGTTCGGGCAGCCACTCGGCCCGCTGTTCCTTCGTCCCGAACCGGGCGAGCGGGAAGGAGGACAGGGCGTGCACGGAGATCCCGACGGCGACCGACGACCAGACGGCGGCGACCTCCTCGATGACCTGGAGATACACCTCGTACGGCTGTCCCGCCCCGCCGTCCTCCTCGGCGAACGGGAGCCCGAGCAGTCCGCTGCGGCCCAGGGTGCGGAAGACGTCCCGGGGGAAGTCCTCATGCGCCTCCGCGTCCGCGACTCTCGGCACGAGCTCCTTCGCGGCGAGCGTCCGGGTGAGCCGGATGAGGTCGAGGGCTTCCTCGGTCGGCAGGGCACGAGTGGCGGGCACGGGGGCCTCCCCAGAGCGAAAACGATACTGGAACGAGTACGTCAGTATCACCAAGAGTACGCCAAGCGGGCGGACGGCGACAGTGATCCGCGGATTCCGGAAGGGGCGCGCTAGGGCCTGTCCGGCGGATCAGGCTGGCCGACAGCGAACGGCATCTGACCGGCTTGCGTGAGCGGGGTCTGGTGCGTGCAGCTGCAAGGCGGAGGGAGTCGACGCGGTGGGGGCACCTCCCGGCCGAAGGCTGGGGGACGTCGGCGACCGACGACAACGCCTGGGGGTACCCCCTGCTCGAAGAGCTTGGGGGAGTGCGTGCCAGACCCCGCGACCCCAGCAGGATCCGCCGGACAGGCCCTAGGGCGCGACGGCGTGCACGATGAGGGACGCGAGTTGCTCGTACGCCTCCGCGTCCGACAGGCCGGTGCGTACCTGGAGTTCGCCCAGCTGGATCTGGCGCATGGTCGCGGCGGCGACCTCGCCGACGAAGGCCGCGTGGACGGCTCTGAAGGCGCCGTCGCTGACCCCCTCGGCGATCAGCTGCCGCACCCGCTCGGCCGCCCAGCGCGTGTTCGCCTCGTACACCTCGCGGGCGGGCGGGAACTCGGCCACGTCGTCCAGGAAGCGGCGCGAGAGGGGCCGCAGCTGCTCGGCGACGGCCGTGAGGTAGGCGCGGACGCGGTCGGCGGGGTCGGCGGTCTGGACGACACGCTTCTCCACGGCCTCGGTGGCGCCCCGGAAGTAGTGCTTGACGGCCTCCACGACCAGGCCCTGCTTGGAGCGGGCCAGCTGGTAGAGGGTCGTCTTGGAGCAGCGCAGCCGCTCGGCGAGGTCGTCGAGCGTGAGGTCGGTGAAACCTTCCGCCGTGAGCAGCGCGACGAGTCGTTCCAGGAGGTCGGCCTGTCGGGCGGTGCGGCGCGGGGAGGGCATGCGGCTCAGCGTAGACCAGAGATCGTGCACGCTCATTGACCCACCACCGTCCACATATCTAACCTGCGTCTCTCTCCATAGACATGCCCTCCTGAGGAACAGCGCCCCCCACTGACACGCCGTCCGAAGGGGAACCGCGCATGCCGCTCGTCGTCGTAGGGATCAGCGTGCTGGTCCTGCTCCTGCTCATGACCCGGCTCAAGCTCAACGGCTTCGCCGCGCTGCTGCTGGTCGCCGTCGGGGTCGCGCTGGTGCGCGGGATACCGGTGGCGAAGATCCCGGACGTGCTCTCCGAGGGCATCGGCGGGCAGATCGGCGACACGATGCTGACGATCGGGCTCGGCGCGATGGCCGGGCGGGTCCTCGGCGACTCCGGGGCCGCGCAGCGCATCGCCGGGAAGCTGCTCGCCGTGTGCGGTCCGCGCGGGGTGCAGGTCGCGATGGTCCTGACGGCGATGCTGATCGGCGTGACGATGTTCTACGAGGTCGCGTTCGTCATCATCGTCCCCGTCGCCTTCACCCTCGTCCGCGTCACCCGCGCGAACCTCCTGTGGGTCGGCCTGCCGATGTCGATCGCGCTGTCCACCATGCACAGCTTCCTGCCCCCGCACCCCGGCCCGACCGCCGTCGCCGCGACCTTCCACGCCTCCGTCGGACGCACCCTGTTCTACGGCCTGTTCATCGCCGTCCCCATCGGCGCGGCGATCGCCCTGGCATGGCCCCGGCTGCCGTTCGTGCGCGCGATGAACCCCTCGCTGCCCAAGGGCCTGGTCAGCGACCGGGTGTTCGAGGACGACGAGATGCCGGGGCTCGGCTGGTCGCTGACGGTCGCGCTGCTGCCGGTCGTCCTCATCGCGGGCGCGGCCGTCACCGGCATGGCGACCGACACCCGTAACGGCCTTGTCCACACAGTGGAGTTCATCGGTTCCGCGCCGGTCGCGCTGCTGCTGACGCTGCTCCTCGCGATGTGGGTGTTCGGGCCGCGCATCGGGCGCGGCCTCGACGAGGTCGCCGAGTCGTGCCGGGGCGCGGCGCAGGCCATGTCGATGATCCTGCTGGTCATCGGGGCGGGCGGGGCCTTCAAGCAGGTGCTCGTCGAGGGCGGGATCTCCGACTACATCAAGGACGCCACCGACAGCTGGTCGATCTCGCCGATCATCCTGGCCTGGCTGATCGCCGCGATCCTGCGGGTGGCGCTCGGCTCGGCGACGGTCGCCGTCGTCACCGCCTCCGGCGTCGTCCTCCCCCTCGTCGCGGGCAGCGGCGTCCACCCCGAACTGATGGTCCTCGCCGTGTCCTGCGGCTCCATCGCGTTCTCGCACGTGAACGATCCGGGGTTCTGGATGTTCAAGGAGTATTTCAATCTGTCGGTGATTCAGGCGATCAAGGCGCGGACTACGTATACGACGGTGCTGGCGGTGCTGGGGCTGGGGGGTGTGCTGGTGATGGAGCAGGTGCTGGATGGGCTCGGGGTTTAACGGTGTCGCCGGGTCCCGGAATTCCGTAGGAAGGTACTCGGGGAATCAGGGTCGGCTGGAATTCCGCCGAATTCTACGCTGGCGGGGTGCCTGATTCCCCGCTCCTGGAAGCCGTGGCGGTCGCCGCCACCGACATAGATTTCCGCCCGCGCGGCCCGGACCGCTGCGAGCTGGACGCCGGCCCGCGCACCTACGCCGTCAAGGCCGACCCGGCCGCCGTACGCCAGTTGACGGAGGTCCTGACCAGGGTCGTCCCGAGGCTGCGGCGGACGGCGCCGCTGCGCGAGCAGCTGCCTCCGGCGGAGCTGCGGCTGCTGGAGCCGTTCGTCGGGCAGCTGCGGGACATGGGGGTGCTGCTTTTTCCCGGGGTGGGCATTGAGGACGAGCCGGGGCGGCGGCTGTATTCGTACATCTTCCGCCGCTCGGAGGAGCCGGACCGGGTGTTCTCGGATCTGCGGGAGAAAGGCGTCTCGGTATCCGGTCCGGAGGATGTGGTCGCGGTATGGTCGCTGGCTTTGGCGGAACAGGGATTGTGTGCGGGGAAATCGGATACCGCTTCGCTGCGCATTATCGCGGCGTGCGAGGAGTCGGAGCTGTTCGGCCATGATTTCGGGACGGATTGGCTTCCTGTCCTTTTCACCGCCCACCGCATCCGTATCGGTCCCTGGACCCGTCCGGGGGCCTCGGGTTGTCTGCGCTGCCATGTCCCGGTGCCGTCGGGGGCAGCGGCTTCGGGGGCCGCGGGGTGGGCGACGCGTCAGCCGGGCTGTCTGTACTGGGCCGGGGGGCTCATCGCGCATCTGGCGCTGCGCAGTCTGCTGCCGATGGGGGCCGAGCATGCGTGGGGGCGGGTGACGACGCTGGATGTGTCGACCGGGGAGCAGTTCTCGACGGTGACCTGGCGGAACCCGGAGTGTCCGGACTGCGGGCGGGGAGGGGGTGTGCTGTGAACTCCCTTGTGGGGGCAATGGGTTACGGGGAGCCGATGAGTCATGGGGGGTCGATGGGTCACGGGATCTCCCTTGTCGAGTCGATGGGTTACGCGGTCCGCCCGTATCCGCTGCCGCCCCGGCTCCGGGGCACGGCGTACGCGCTGGTCCCGGCCGAACACCGCGTGCCGGGGCTGGAGCCGGTCCCGGTACTGGCGGTGGCGGCGGGGCGCGATCCGGAGCCGGTGCTGTGGCGCCTGGCGGCACGGGCGGCGGAACTCCGGCTGGGCGTACGGGGGTTGGGCGCGGGACCGACGTACGAGACGGCGGCGCGGGCGGCCCGGTACGGCGCACTGGAACACCGGTTGTCGGAACGCCGCCCCTCCCCGGTCGCGGCGCGCAAACTCCCGGCGGACGCGGCACCTCTCCACCCGGCGTGGGACGTCCGCCTCGACTCCTGTCTGTACGACGCCCCGACCCCCTGCGTCGGCGTGACCCTGCGCGACGGCGACCGGGAGATCCGCGCGTACGGCTGCGCGGCGACGGTCGAGGAGGCCCAACAGCGGGCGCTGGACGGGTTGTTGACCCTGGCGGCGGAGGGCCGCTGGAGCGGGCCGGGCGAGGGACTGGCGTTCCTGGAGGAGGCTGCCGAGGCGGAGGTCCAGGGGGTGTACGACGGTCCCGGCGGGGTGATCGTCCGCTGCGGGGCGCCCGGCGTCGAGACCTCCCCGCTTGAGGAACCCGGCAGGACGTTCGTCGACCTCTCCCGTACCCCCGGCCAACTCTCCCGCACCTTCCACGAGAACTCGAAGATCCGTCCCTCCTTCCGCACCCTCCCGATGGTCGACGTGGACAAGCTCCCGGCGGAGGTCCGCAGGGCGCTGGCCCGGCCGTACCGGGACTACGGGCGCACCCGGGCCGAACTCCCTTGGCCAGTAAAGGGGTTCCGGGAGCTGCGCCCCTTGGACGAGGCGTTGCGGCACCGCCGCTCGGCGGCAGCCTTCAGCGAGGAGCCCCTTCAACTCGCCGATCTGACAAGGACCTTGGACCTCTCGGTGGGCGTCACCGGCACCGCCCGTACCCCCGACGGAGTCGAACTCCCCCTCCGGGCCACCCCTTCCGCCGGCGGCCTCTGCTCCTACGACCTCTTCGTCCTCGCCCGGAACGTCAACGGCCTTCCGCCCGGCCTGTATTACGTGCACCCGGGCCGCCGGGTGCTCCAACTCCTCGACGACACCTGCTCCTTCGAGGAGGCCGCCGCGCACACCGGGTACGCCGGGCGGGTGACGGAGGCGGCGGCGGTCGTCCTGTTCGCCGCCGCGTTCGGCCGCAGCCGCTGGAAGTACGCGGAACGCGGTTACCGCATGGCCCTCATCGAGTGCGGCCATGTCGCGCAGAGCGTGGTGACCGCGGCGGCGGCGCTCGGGCTGGTCGCGCATCCGCTGGCGGGCTTCGTCGACGACTGGTTCGACCGGCTGGCCGGGGTGAACGGCGTCGACGACGCCGTCGTCCATCTGCTGCTTCTCGGGGAGGCCCGCGCATGATCGAGGAAGACAGTGTCATCCGGCTCGTGCCTGGTGTGCGGCTGTGCGTGCAGGACGATCACAGCGGTTTCGTGGAGTCGCCGGGCGGGGTGCGGCGGCTGCGCGGGACCGGACTGCGGCTGCTGGCCGAGGAGTTGCTGCCCCGGCTCGGGGAGCCGGCCAAGGCGGGGGACGTCGCGGGGGCGCTGGAGCCGGGGGTGGCGCGGGGGCGGGTGCTGGAGCTGCTGGAGGGGCTGCGGGGGCAGGGGATCGTCGAGTTCGACCGGGCGGTGGAGCGGGGGGCGGCGCTCGGGGTGGTGGGGGTGCGGGGGCCTTCGGGGCTGACGGGGGCGTTGGCCGGGGTGTTGGGGCAGGCGGGGGTGGAGGTGCGGGGGTGCGGGGGAACTGGGCTTGGCGCGGGGCCTGTTGAGGGCGCGGAGGGTGTCAAAGGGGTCGGGGGCGTCGGGGGCGTCGATCTGATGATCGTAGCCACCGCCTCCCTCTTCGATCCCGGTGCGGCGGCGTGCAACGAAGAGCATGTCCTGCGCGCCCAACCCACCCTCTTCTACGGCCTGTTGCCCGACGGCGGCGCCTTCGCCGGGCCGCTCTGGACGCCGGACCGCACGGTCGCCTGCTATGCCTGTCTGCGCACCCGTGTGTTCTCCAACTCCGTGCACGGACCGGTCTGGAGCGCGTACACGAGTGCGCTGGCGGCGGCCGAAGTACCGGCGCTGGAGCGGGAGTTGCCGCCCTGGGCGGTGGCGCGGCTGGCGGGGGCGGTGGCCCGGCGGGCGGTGGGGTGGCTGGCGCGGCCCGGCGCGGACGAGCCCGGTGAGCTGCTGTGGCTGGACGGGGACGGCGCGGAGACGAACCGGTTCGTGCTGCCGGTGCCGACCTGTCCGGTGTGCGGGGAGCGGGAGCCCGGTCCGCCGGGGGAGCCGGTGCCGATGACGGCGGCCGTGGACGACAAGGTGGGGGCCGTCCACACGATCAGTGTGCGGCGCGCGGACAGCGGTCCGCCGATCTATCTGGCCGGCAGCACATCGCCCGATCTGTCGCTGCTGCGGCCCAACTTGGGGGTCGTGCGCAACGGCGGGGCGGGGTTCGCGAAGCGGGAGGCGCTGAACGCGACGATCGGGGAGTCGCTGGAGCGGTGCGCGGCGGGCCTGTACCGGTCGGCTCGGCTGCGGACGGCGTCGTACGCGCAGTTGGTCGCGGACGGTGAACCGGCCGTCGTACCCGGCGCGTTCGGGTTGTTCAGCGCCGAGCAGTACGCCTCGCCGGGGTTTCCGTTCGTGCCGTTCGGGGCGGAGACTCCGGTGCGGTGGGCGCGGGCGCGGCGGTGGGCGGACGGGGTGGAGTGCTGGGTGCCGGCGTCGCAGGTGTATCTGTACTACCGGCGGGCGAAGGAGGAGGTGCCGGTCGCGCCGTCGATCTCCACCGGGCTGGCGGCCGGGCCGACGTTCGCGGACGCGGTGCTGGGCGGGCTGAGCGAGATCGTGGAGCGGGACGCGCTGGCGGTCTCCTGGCTGCACCGGCTGCCGCCGCGCCCGGTCCCGGAGGAGGTCATCTCGGCTTCCTCGCCCGTGAGTTACCACTTGTCGGCGGCGAAGAACTGGCGGGTCTCCTTCTACGACCTGTCCCTGGACCTCACCCCGCCGGTGGTCGTGGCCGTCCTCGACCACAAGGGCCCCAGCGGCCCCGTCCTCTCCTTCGGCGCGGCCTGCCGGGTGGACCAGGTCCGGGCCGTGGAGAAGGCGTTCCTTGAGGCGGCGCAGGGGCTGACGTATGTGCGCAGGCTGGTGAAGGAGTACGCGGACTTCGCGGCGGCGGACGACTTCGACCAGGTCGACGAGTTCAACAAGCACGCCATCCTCTACACCCGCCACCCCGAACTGCGGTCCCAGGCGGGCTACTTGGTCCATCCGAACCGGCCCACGCGGTGCACCCGCCCGCCGCGCACCCCGGCGGCGGACGTGGACGGCGTGGAGCTGATCACCGGCGAGCTGGCCGCGCTGGGGCTGCACACCTATGTCGTCGACCTCACCACCCCGGACACCCGGCGGCTCGGCGTGCACGTCGTCCGCGTCCTGGTCCCGGGCCTCCAGCACCTCTCCGGCGCGCACCGGCTGCGCATGCTGGGCAATCCCCGACTCCGCACGGTGGTAAGGAAGTTGGGCTTCGACTCGGCGCCGGACAACCCGTATCCGCATCCGCTGCCCTAAGAGGAGGGTTCATGCGTTTCGTCGCCGTGCCGTCGCTGTCGATGGTCCGCAAGGAGGACTTCGACACGACGTCCCTGATCCCGGAGGCCTACGGCCGCCGGCTGCTCGGCTCCGACGTGCCGCCGGTGCAGTGCTCGACGACCGCCGAGGCGGTCGGCCCGGGCGTGCGGCTGCGGTTCTCGACCAAGGTCGACGGGCTGAGCGGTCCCGCCCTGCTCACCCACAAGTTCTTCTTCGTCGACCGCGAGGAGACCCGCGAGCGCTTCCACGCCGTGAGCCCCGAACTCCCCGAGGCCACCACGGAGTTGCTGGTCCACATGGACGGCCGGGAGCGCGACTACTTCCACGCCTCGGTGTACGACGCGGCGAACCGGCTGCTGGCCGTCCACGCGATCGTCTTCGACGCGGCCGGGCGGACCGTCCCGTACCCCTTCACCCAGCGGTACGTCTCCCCGCTGGGCCTGGGCCGCGCCGAGCTGACGGAGGTCGAGGATCCGACAGGGCATCGTGTCCTGCGGTTCGCCGTCTCCCTCACCGGGCTCACCGAGCCGACGACCGTCGTGCTGGCCCGGCAGGCGATCGGCTGGATCGACCGGGTGGAGCTGACGGCCACGCCTGAGGAACCGGAGGTTCGGCTGGATGTCTCGCTGGATGACAATCCCCTTCTGGCGGCTGGGGATTGGGTGTTGATCGCGGTGGATAGGGAGGATCGGTTTCTCGCGCAGGTGCTGGTGACGGTGCAGGTGGTGGCGTGAGGGGTGTGGGGGTGGGGGTGTCCGGGCTCGTGGCCGATGTGCGGGTCGGTCCGTCCGGGGTGCGGCTGGTTGTCGTGGGCCGTTCTCAATCCCCTTTGTCCGCCGTCCTGTTGCGGCTTCCGGTGGGCAGTTCGGACGAGTCCGCCGAGGAGGAGGGGCTGGCCCATGCGCTCGAACACCTCGTCGTGCGCTGTTCGTTGGGGGGTGGCCGGGTGGGTGCGGGGGCGGTCGCCTCGGCGCGGACGGGTAAGGAGTCGACGACGTACGGGACGGTGGTGCGGCGGGCGGACACTCTTGCGGCGGTGCGGGTGTTGGGCGGGGTGTTCGGTGAACTGAAGGTGCCTGAAGGGGAGTTGCGGTCCGAGGTGGTGGCGATCCGTGAGGAGCGGGCCGAGCGGGGGGCCGACCCCGCCTGGCGGCTGCGCGAGGCGCTGCTGGGCGCCTTGTGGTCGGGAACGAGCCATGCGCATCCGGTACTTGGGTCTCCGGCGGTCCTGGATTCCCTGACTCCGGCGCGGCTTCGGGAGGCTCACCGCAAGTGGTACGCCCCGCAGGACGCGACGTTGGTGGTCGTTACGGACCAGGCGGCCGAGCTGGTGCCCGCGCTGACGGCGGCGGTGTCGGAGTGGGGGCCCGGGCAGGAGGGGCTGATGCCTCGGTGTCCGGTGCGTCCGGCCAGGGGAGGTGTCGCGGTGACGCAAGGTGCGGTTTCCGCAATTGCCGTGGCCCGTCCGGGAGTTGCCTCAGCGGCGACCGGCCTCGCGCGGGACGCCGTGCGGTCCGCGTCCGGGGTGGTCGTACAGACGCTGGCGTTGCGGGGGTGGCTGTGCGTGTGGGCGGCGCTGCGGGCGCCGGGCGGGGAGGCGGCGGCGCGGGACGCGTTGCTGGCGGCCCTGTCCGAGACACAGGCCCGCCTGACCGCGCCGGGCGGGGAGGAGTGGCTGCGGGTGAGGGTGGTGATTCCTCGGCTGCGGGCGGAGGAGGACGTGGAGAGGGTCGCACAGAGGTACGCGGAGCCGCCGGTGAACGGGGTGGCTTCTTGTGCGGCGGGGGAGGTTGCTGGGGTGTTGGAGGAGTGGCGGGGGTGGTTTGGGGTGGGGGGCGGATGAACTTTCGGGTGAGCGGGGGTGGGCCGATGGACTCCGGTACGGGGGACGACGGCTTGCTGGACTCCCGTATGGGCGAGGGCGGGCCGCTGAACTCCGGTACGAGGGGCGGCGCCTCGGGTGACGGCGGGTTACTGGACTCCCGCAGGGACGAGGGCGCCTCGGCGAACTCCCGTATGGGCGAAGGCGGGTTGCCGGACTTCCGTACGGGCGAGGGCGGCTCGACGGGCTCCCGTCCCAGCGGCCGAGGTCGGATCAACTCCCCTGCGGACAGCCCCTTTTGGACAAGCGCGTCCCCGTTCGTCCTGGCCTTCCCTTCCGGCCCGCCCGGTGCCGTCGCTGCGGCAAGTCTCGTCGTGTCGTTGGCCGGGGTGTCCCGTGCGGCCGTCCTCACCGCCCCTCTCGTCGCGGCGGCCTGGGCCGAGGCGGTGGCCGGGGTGGCGTGGGCGGAGGGGGTGGTGTGCCGGGTGGAGCCGGTGGTCACGGCCGACACGGTGGGCGTGACCGTCGAAGTGCTCGGCGCCGAGCGGGAGTTGTTGCGCAGGCTGCCCGAGTGGTTCGGCCAGGCCCAGTTGTCTTCGGCCCCCTTGGACCGCCTGCGCACCGAGTGCCTGACCCGCCTGTCGACCGCCGAACGCCGCTCCGACCTGATCCGCCGAGAACTGTTCGGCGAACGGCACCGGTACGGCATCGTCCATGCGGAACGTGTGGCGCATCTTCGGGGGGCGGGGGCCGGGGAAGTGACGGCGGCGGAGAGGGAGTTACTGGACGGCCGCAGGCTTCCCACGCCAAGGGAGTCGGACTGCTGTACGCCTCCCGCGACAAGGGGGCCGCTGGACCAGCTCACGCCTCCCACACCAAGGGAGTCACCGGACCTCCACGTGCCTCTCGCACCAAGAAAGCAACTGGACCAACCCGCGCCTCCCACGCCAAGGGAGTCACCGGACCGCCGCACGCCTCCCGCGACAAGGGAGTCGCTGGACGGCCACGCGCCCTCAACGACAAGGGAGTTGCCGGACCAGCCCCCGCCCCCAGCAGCAAGAGAGTCACTGAACCGGCCCACACCCCCGGCAACAAGAGAGCCGCTGGACCAACCCGCAAGGCCCCCGGCAACAAACGGCCCCCTCCGCGACGCCCGCCCAGAGCATGCCCCGCCCCCGGCGGGAGCCGGAATGCCCACCACCCCAACCAGCCTGCGCTCCCCAACTCCGAGCGTCCCGACTCCTCCGGCGTCCCTGACTCCCAGCACCGCCACCCCGACCCCCAGCACCCCAATCCCCCCGGCCTCCCCCACTCCCAGCACCACCACCCCAATCCCCCCGCACTCCCCGACCCCCCGCACCATCCCCCTCCCAGGCCCCCGCTCCCACTACCTCCTAGGCACCCCAGGCCTCCCCCTCCCCTCCCCCCGCAAAGCCCCCCTCCACCTGGCCTGGTCCCTCCTCAACGGCCGCGAGGGAATCCTCGACCGCCGGCTGCGCAAAGAACGCGGACTCACCTACTCCCTCGCCGCGTTCAGCAGAGAACTCGCCGAAGCCGGCTACGGAATGTGCTTCGCCGGCTGCCAAGCCGACACCCTGGACGAAGTCGCCGGTTGCATACGCGAGGCACTCACCGACCTGGGCCGAAACCCCGTCCCCCCGGACACCCTGCGCGCCGCGAAGGAACGCCTCCTCATCCAGCGCCACCGTGCACTCCAGTCCGAGCGATCCAGGGCAGAGCGGCTGGCCGCTTACCGCGCGGCGGGCCTGGACGCCGCCCAACTCGACGGCTATCCAGCCGAGTTGGAGAGGGTCACCCCCGAAGACGTAAGCGCCGTCGCCCGAGAGTTGCTAGGGCCGACGACGCTGGTGGAGATCCGGATGACAGGTGCGGCCGGGCGGTGACGGGGGCACATCGCCCGGCCGCGGTCAACAGCGACCCACGTCAAGGGGCCGAACCACCGCGCAGATCAGCGAAGCCGTATCGGACAGAGCCCGAAGCCAGAGCAAGCCCGGAGATCCAGAGCGAACCCAACGATCAGGCCAGCCCCCTCTCTCCCCCGGCGCGAACCCAGCAGCCGAGCCCCGCCAAGCCCGCCAAGTCCCCCGAGTGAACCCGGCGCTCAAGCCAGCCCCCTCCCCCGCGCACCCCCCTCAAGCCAACCCCAACGCCGAAGCCCGCTCCACCGCCTCCAACCGGCTCCGCGCCCCGAACTTCGACAGCAGATGCCGGACGTGGTACTCGACGGTGTTCTCGGTGACATGCAACGCATGAGCGATGTCCTGATTCCGCATCCCCCGCCGCAACAGATCCAGCACCTCATGCTCGCGCTGGGTGAGATGCGGCGTAGGCCCGGTGGACCGCTCCTGGAGGAGTTGGAAGAAGCTGCGGTCGACGACGTTGACGCCGAGTTCATGGGCGATACGGATCGCCTCGGCGGTACGGTGCAGCCCCGCCGACTCCTCCAAGTACACCCGGCAGCCCCGGCGTTGCCAGCGTTCGCAGCGGCGCCAGTCGCGGCGCGGGCCGAGGAGGGCCAGATGCAGGTCCTCACGGATCGCCTTGGCCCGGGAGAAGGCGCGATGGATCTCACTGTCGTCGAGCTGTTCCCCGACAAGCATCCATTCAGCCTCGACGGAATGGACGGTGGCGGCGAGGAGTCCGGCGTCGGGGCATTGATGGAACTCCATTTTCTCGTGCAGGATGGTACCGGAAGGTAATCGCGCAGCCGCCCTCCACCAGCCCACGAGCACTACCGTGCAGGCGTCCCTGTCCATCGTCGTACAATGCGGCGTAGACAATTCGAAGGCCATAATCCCGTCCGTAGCAGAAATGTGGGGACCGAGGCGGAAAATATCGGCGATCGCGGACGTGCATATGCATTGGACATTAAGCCCGCATACCGGGGCGGCTGTCAAGGCGGGCAGTGGGCCGCCAATGGCCGGATCGCCAGGCGTTCCACTCGGTTTTCCGTGAAACCGGCCTAAGGAAAACCGTGGGTGGATTCGCCCACCACCAAAGCCTTCCGGATCGCCCCCAACTCTTCTCGGACACCGCCCAGTTCCGCCCGGATACCCTCAAGTGCGGCAGCGATCCGGTCAAGTTCGGACACCGAGGCCACCCCAGCAGCCGGAACCGCCCCAACCGACACCGGGTCCGCCTCCACAGCCGCCGGCGCCGACCCTTCAGGCACGACATACCCGGCAAGCCCCATCAGCCCCCAGTAGTCGAGCCCGAGCACCCGCGACAGCCGATGCAGCACCCGCGGCGAAGGCGTCCCGACATACCCGCTCTCCAGTTTGAAGAGGTAGCCGGAGGAGATCTCCGCGTCGTCCGCCGCCGCCTGTGTCGACAGGCCGCACTCCTCGCGAGCCGCCCTGATCCGGTCACCCATGAGCTTGGTCGGCCGGGGTGTCTGTTGCTTGGTCACATTCACTATGGTAGTCAGGTTCACTATGGAGCACAAGCATCCGCAGACGACCCGCAGCACGGCGGCGCTCACCGTCGCGTCCCTGGCACTGGCCACGGACGCGCTGGTGTACGGCATGGCGGTGCCCGTCCTGCCCAAACTCACCTCGGAACACGGCACCCAACCCCTGGGCGTGGGCGTCCTGTTCGCGGTCTACGCCGCCGCGCTGGTCGCCGCGACCCCCTTCGTCGGAGCCTGGGTGGACCGCCAGGGCAACCGGCGCCCCCTGCTCGCCGGCGTGGTCGGCCTCGTGGCGGCCACCCTGCTGTTCGCGTTCGCCCAGGATCCGGCGCTGCTGCTGGTCGCGCGGGCCCTCCAGGGCGCGGCGGCGGGCATCGTGTGGACGGCCAGCCTCGCCCTGATCGCGGCCACCCACGCACCCGAGGAACGCGGCAAGGCGATGGGCGTCGCGCTGTCCTCGTTCGCCGTCGGCACCCTGCTCGGACCACCCCTGGGAGGGCTGCTGACCAGCTGGTTCAGCCCACACGTGCCGTTCCTGCTGGCCGCGGCGCTGGCCCTCGGCGACGGCGTGGCGCGCTGGTACCTGATCCCGCACGAGGCCGCCGACCCCGGCAGCCGCGGTTCGCTCACCGAGATCCGGGGGCGGCGCGGGCTCGTCCTCGTCACCGTCCTGACCGCCACCGGCGCCGCCCTGCTGGCGTTCCTCGAACCCATCCTGCCGCTGCATCTGTTCACTGCGGAGAATGCGGGCGTCGGCGAGGTCGGCCTGGTCTTCGGGGCCGCCGGGGTCGCCGCCGCGCTCGCCCCGCCGATCGCCGGGAGCCTGCTGCGCCGGGTCGCGCCCGGTCCGGTCGCGGCCGGCGGCTGCGTCCTGGCGGCCGGCGCGCTGATCGCCGTGGGCATGCTGCACGGGGTGATCCAGATCGCCGCCGCGCTCGCCGTCGTCACCATCGGCGCCTCCTTCGTCCTCACCCCGACCATCACCGTCATGTCCGAGATCGCCGAGGCGCGCCGCCCCCCGGCGTACGGCTCGGTGTACGCGCTCTACACGCTCGCCTACACCGGCGGGCTGACGGTCGCCCCGCTCGGCGCCGGCTGGGCGATGCAGGGACTGGAATTCACGGGCGCAACCCGGATCGCGGCGGGAGTGGCCGTACTTGTCGCCGTCATCCTGCTGGTACAGAATCGCAGTCGTGGGAAATTCGCGGCGGCCGATGCGCAAACCGACTCGGCAGTCGATCACCAAAGCCCGGTCAAACCGAATCCGTAGTGGCTTAAACTACGGAATTCCGTGATGGCCGCAATTCCGCCACCCCTCGTAGTGTCATCTCCGCCAGCCCACCCGCAAACGAGGGGAGAACAAGGATGTACGACATCGAGATCACAGTGGTCGACGAGCAGGTATCCAGCCTTGAGGAGATCGGCGTGGACGAGGGCTGTTCCAGCTCCTCCTCCAGCAGCTCGCTCGACATCTCCGACGTCGACTTCGAGTAGTCGATATCCGTATGACGTCCGCGGTCCGTGGCCTCCGCCGCGGACCGCGCCCATTGGCGGACACCGGCCGGGGGGAACGTTTCATGACCGAGTCATTCGACGTGGTGGTGCGCGGCGGGCGCTGGTTCGACGGCACGGGCGCCGCGTCCGCCGTACGCGACCTCGGTATCACGGGCGGCGTCGTCCGGGCCGTCTCCGCCCGGCCGCTGACCGGCCGGCGGACCGTCGCCGCCGAGGGCCGCTGGGTGCTGCCCGGTTTTCTCGACATCCATACGCACTACGACGCGGAGGTACTGGTCGAGCCGGGGCTGCGGGAGTCGGTGCGGCACGGGGTGACGACGGTGGTGACGGGCAACTGTTCCCTGTCCGCCGTGCACGCGGACCCGCTGGACTGCGCCGACCTCTTCGCGCGCGTCGAGGCGGTGCCCTACGACTGTATCCTCGACGCGCTCTCCGCGCACCGCTCCTGGGACTCGGCCGAGGGCTATGTCACCGCGTTGGAGAAGCGGCCCCTGGGCCCCAACGTCGCCGCTTTCCTCGGCCATTCGGATCTGCGGGCGCATGTGATGGGGCTCGGGCGGGCCGTCGATCCGAAGGAGCGGCCCAGCGAGCGCGAGCTGTGCCGGATGGAAGAGCTGTTGACTGAGGCCCGGGCGGCGGGACTTGTGGGTCTTTCCACGATGACGAGCCCCTTCTCCCGCCTGGCCGGGGACCGTTACCGCTCGGCGCGGCTGCCGTCGACGTACGCGAGCTGGTCGGAGTACCGGCGGCTGCACCGCGTACTGCGGGACACCGGCGGGGTGTTGCAGAGCGCGCCCAATCCGGCGCTGCCGCTCAACACGCTGCTGTTCCTCGCGGCCAGCGCGGGCCGGGCCCGACCCGCCCTGAAGACAACCCTGTTGACCGCGATCGACCCCAAGGCCGCCCCCGGTCTCGCGACCGCCCTGACCGGCGCGACCGCCCTCGCCCGCCGGGTGCTCGGCACGGACTTGCGCTGGCAGCATCTGCCGGTGCCGTTCGAGCTGTACTCCGACGGCATCGACCTCGTCGTCTTCGAGGAGTTCGGCGCGACCGCCGCCGCCCTGCACCTGCGCACCGAGGCCGAACGCCGGGCGCTGCTCAAGGACGACGGCTTCCGCCGCCGCTTCCACCGCGAGTACCGCAGCCCGCTGCCGCCGCGCGCCTGGCACCGCGACCTGTACGACGCGCGGATCGTCGACTGCCCCGAACCGGCCCTGAACGGACGGAGTTTCGGCGCGGTCGCCGACGAGCGCGGCCGGCATCCGGTGGACACCTTCCTCGACCTGGTCGCCGCCCACGGCACCCGGATCCGCTGGCGCACCACCCTCGCCAACCACCGCCCGCCCGTCCTGGACCGCCTCGCGACCAGCCCCGCCGTCCAGTTCGGCTTCGCCGACTCCGGCGCGCACCTGCGCAACATGGCCTTCTACAACGCCCCGTTGCGGCTCCTGAAACGGGTGCGCGACGCGGAGCTGGCAGGCGACCCGATCATGCCGGCGGAGACGGCCGTCCACCGGCTGACCGGCGAACTCGCGGACTGGTTCGGCCTCCCCGCCGGCCACCTGCGCGAGGGCGACCGCGCGGACCTGGTGGTGGTCGATCCGGCGGGCCTGGACGACGAGTTGGCCGCCTATCACGAGGCGCCCATGGCGGCGTACGGCGGCCTGTCCCGCATGGTCAACCGCAACGACGCGGCCGTCGGGGCGGTGTGCGTGGGCGGCGAAGTCGTCTTCGAGGACGGGGAGTTCATGGACGGCTACGGAACGACTCGGGGGACCGGACGGTTCCTGCGACACAAGGACACAAGGCACGGCACACGGCAGAGCACACGGCACAGCAGCACCACAACTCCCGCCCCACCGGCCGGAGTTCCCACCACCGACGGGGGTGCTCGATGAAAGTCCTGGTGACCGGCGGCGGCGGCTTCCTCGGCGGAGCCGTCTGCGCCCAGCTCACCGCGCGCGGCGACACCGTGCGCTCCTTCCAGCGCAGCCCCAGCCCCGCGCTCGAACTCCTCGGCGTCGAGCAGCGGTTGGGGGACATCAGGGAGGCGGCGGCCGTCGCGCGGGCCGTCGCCGGACAGGACGCGGTGATCCACTGCGCCGCGCTGGCCGGCGTGTGGGGCCCGGCCCGCGAGTACGCCGCCGTCAACGTCACCGGCACCGCGCACGTCCTCAACGCCTGCCGTACGCACGGCGTTTCGAAACTCGTGTACTGCTCGAGCCCGGCCGTCGTGCACACCGGCCACGACCTGGAGGGCGCCGACGAGTCCCTGCCGTACGCGACCCGGTTCCTGGCGCCCTATCCGCAGAGCAAGGCGCTCGCCGAACAGCTCGTGCTGCGCGCGGACTCGGCCCGGCTCTCGACGGTCGCGCTGCGCCCGCACATCATCTGGGGCCCCGGCGACCCGCACTTCGTCCCCCGCCTGGCCGCCCAGGCCCGGCGCGGCCGGCTGCGCCGGTTCGGCAAGGCGACGAAGAAGATCGACACCGTGTACGTCGACAACGCTGCCGAGGCGCACCTCCTCGCCCTCGACCGGCTGGTACCGGGCCAACCTCCGTGCGGGCGGGCCTACTTCATCACCCAGGACGATCCGCGCCCGGTCGGCGAGACCATCGACCAGCTGCTGCGGGCGGCGGGCGCGGGCCCGGTCACCAAGGAGCTGCCGGAGTGGACGGCCCGCCCGCTGGCCGCCGTCCTCGAAAGCGGCGCCCGCCTCCTGCGCACGGGTGAGCCCCCGCTGACCCGCTTTCTCGCCGACCAGCTCACGACCGCCCACTGGTTCGACATCACGGCCGCCCGCCGCGACCTCGGCTACACGCCCCGGGTCGGCACGGACGAGGGGCTGCGGCGGCTGAGCGCGCGGCTCCAGGGGGCGGGGGCGCGATGAGGGCGCTGTGGGAGAGCGCGCGGGTGCTGTGGTGGACCGCCGTACTGGCGGCGGGAGTCGCCCTGCGCCGGGACCGGGCGGCGCTGCTGCGGCGGTATCTGCTGCGGATGGGTCCGCTGTACATCAAGGCGGGCCAGGTCCTCGGGACGCAGTCCGGGCTGCTGCCGCGTGAAGTCACCGAGCAGCTGCGGGAGTTCTTCTCGCACGTGCCGCCGATGCGGGACCGCCGGCTGAGCCGGGTGCTGCGCCGCACGTCCGTCGCCTTCGACTCCTTCGAGCGAACTCCCTTGGCCTCAGGGTCGGTTGCCCAGGTGCACCTGGCGGTGTGGGACGGCCGCCCGGTCGCCGTGAAGGTCGTCAAGGCCGGCGTCCGCCGCCGCATAGAGACCGGCGCGGCGGTCCTCGGCCAGCTGGCGCGGCTCGCCCAACTCCTGCCCCGCTGGCGCAGTTACGGCCTGCGTGACCACTTCCGCGAGCTGCGCCCGCTGCTCACCGGACAGTGCGACATGGTCCAGGAGGCCGCCCGGCAACGGGAGATCGCCGGGAACTTCCGCAGCCATCCCTTCGTCGAGGTCCCGGAGGTGTACGAGGCGACGGCCGACGTCCTCGTCATGGCGTACGCCGACGGCGTCCCCGGCGACCGCCCCGGCGAAGTCTCCTTCAGCCGACCGGAGTTGGCCGCCCGCCTCCAGGACGCCCTGTACTGCATGGTCTTCTTCCACGGCGTCTTCCACGTCGACCCGCACCCCGGCAACATCCTCTTCGCCCCCGGCGGCCGGATCGTCCTGCTCGACTTCGGGCTGGTCGGCCGGCTCACCGAGGACGACAAGTGGGACCTCGCCTCCTTCTACTACGCCTGTATGCGCGGCGAATGGGAGCTGGCCGGGCGGCGGTTCACGCGGGCGTTCGCGGCCCGCCCGGAGACGGTGCTGGGGCAGGCGGGGTACGAGGAGCGGCTGGGGGCCGTGCTGCGGCGGCACTTCGAGGAGGAGGCGTCGCGGTGGTCGACGCTGGCCTTCCTCGACGACGCGATCCGGCTGCTGGCCCGGCACGGGACGCGGATCACCACCACGTTCTCGGTGCTGGCGCTGTCGCTGCTGACCGGCGAGGGGTTCATCTCGGCGGTGGACCCGGCGATCGACCTGTGGGCGACGACCCGGCGCTTCACCGGCCGTTTCTCGCCTTATCTCAGCGAGGAGCTGAAGGAGTCCTTCAGCGCGGAGATCACCGAACGCGCGCCCCGGACCACGGCGTTGCGGGAGCAGGCGGCCCAACACCTCGTCGCCCCCACGCACTTCGACCGGTTCGTCCTCCCAAGTCCCTTTCCCCTGGCGGTCGCTGAGGCCAGCGGCTCGAAGCTGACGGACCTCGACGGCAACGAGTACATCGACCTCTCCGGCGGCTACGGCCCGCACATCCTGGGCTACGCGCACCCGGCGGTCGTGACGGCCGTCCAGCGGGCGGTGGCGCGCGGCGCGGTGAACGCGGTCGGCAACCCGGCCGAGGTGGAGCTGGCGGCGCTCATCGCGGAGGCGTTCGGGCCCGGCGCCAAGGTCGTGCTCAGCAACTCGGGCACCGAGGCCGTGCAGATCGCCCTGCGGATCGCCCGCGCGCGCACCGGGCGGCAGAAGGTCGCCAAGTTCGAGGGGCACTACCACGGCTTCTCCGACCAGGGGCTGGTCAGTTCGTGGTTCCGCTACCGGGGGGACGCGCGGGCGCCGGAGCCGGTCGGCAACTGCGCCGGGATGCAGGACCGGGTCGTCGACGACACCCTGGTCCTCCAGTACGGCGAGCCCGCCTCCCTGGAACGCATTGCCGCCCGCGCCCCTGAACTCGCCTGCGTCATCCTGGAGCCCATGCCCTCCGCGCTGGGCGACTTCGACCCGGTCTTCCTCGCCGCGCTCGGCCAAGTCTGCGCGGACAACGGTGTCTTGGTGATCCACGACGAGGTGGTCACCGGATTCCGGGTGCACTACGGGGGAGTTCAGCATCTCGCGGGCGTACGGCCCGACTTGACCTGCCTCGGGAAGATCATCGGCGGCGGTCTCCCGGCCGGGGCGGTCGTCGGACCCGCCGGTCTCCTGGACACCGTACGCACCAGCGGGGATCCGTTCACGGACGTCGACAGCCGGGCGTTCGCGGGCGGCACGATGAGCGGGAACTCCGTGACCGCGGCGGCGGGCGTGGCGACACTGCGCGAGCTGCGGGAACGTCCCGAGGTCTATGAGCGGCTGCGCGAGCGGACGGCCTGGCTGGTCGGTGAACTCGCCGGGCAGGCCGCGGAGTTCGGGGTGCCGTGCGCGGTGCGGGGGCGGGACTCGGTCTTCTCGGTCGCCTTCGACCACGCGGCGCCGCACCGCGTCCGCGACCGGCTGGCAGGACTGGACGTGACGGCGACGCTCGCGCTCGCCTACCACATGCGCCGGTACGGGGTCTTCCTGCCGGAGCTGCACACGATGCTGCTGAGCGCCGCGCACTCGGACGGCGATCTGGAACAGATCTCGGTGGCGTTCGGAAAGAGCATGCGCGACATGCTGTCGACCGGTTTTTTCGGTGCACACCAGGATTAACGAGGGAATCCAATGAAATTCCTGGCGATCGAGCACACCTTCCCGACCCGCAGGGTCACCAACGCGGAGGTGCTGGAGCGAGTCCGCGAGGCGAGCGCGCCCCACCTCACCCCGTCCGAACTCTCCACTGTGGGCGAGTTGGTTGAGGCCTGCTTCGCGTCGAGCGGTACGACCGTCCGCCGGCACCGCGCCCCCGGCGAGACACCGAGCGCGCTGGTCACGGACGCCGGGCGGCGGGCCATCCGCAACGCCGGTCTCGACCCCGACGACATCGACCTGCTGCTGTACGCGGGGATAGGCCGGGGCGTCATCGAACCGGCCTCGGCGACCACGTTCCAGGATCTGCTGGGGCTGCGCCGGGCGACCGCCTTCGACGTGCTGGACGCGTGCGCGAGCTGGGTACGCGCCTTGCAGGTCGCGGACGCCTTCCTGCGCACCGGCCGCTACCACAACATCCTCATCGTGAACGCCGAGTTCGGGGCGGCCGACGTCTACCGCTACGAGCTGCGCTCGCTCGCGGAGTTCGCGCACTGGCATCCGACAGTGACGCTCGGCGAGGCGGCGACGGCGACCGTCGTGAGCGCCGAACCGCCGGGCGAGGAGAGCGACTTCGACGCCGACTTCCGCACCTACGGCGAGGCACGGGACCTGTGCTTCGTACCGCTGCCGGGGTTCGAGGCGTACTTCGGGCGGGAGCCGCGGGCGGCCGGGGAATTACGGCCGCTGCAATTCGTGTCGTTCGGGCTGAGCCTGATGGAGTTCGGCACCCGCAAGCTCATCGAGCACTATCAACAGCAGCCGCGCTTCGAGGAGTTCAAGGCCGATCTGATCTTCGGGCACTCGGCGAGCGACGGGGCGAGCCGGCATGTCGTGGAGGCGTGCGGCATCGACGCCGCCAAGTACCGCTTCCACCACGCCCGGCACGCCAACACGGTCTCCGCGTCGGTGCCGGTGAGCATGTCGGAGGCGGTGCGGGACGGGGAACTGGCCGAGGGCGACCGGGTCCTGCTGATGGTGGCGTCCGCCGGGATCACGACGGCGCTGGCCCGGTTCGTCTTCCACGGACGGTGAGGGATACGGGGAATGGACAAGAACACGATCTTCGCAAGGCTGGTGGAGACCGTCTCCGCCGTGGACGACGGCGTCGACGCCTCCGTACTGCGGCTGGACGAGACGCCGTTCAAGGCCTACGGACTGACCTCGCTGAGCCAGCTGCGCGTCGGCGCGCGGCTCGCCGAGCTGTACGGAGTGCCCTTCGAGGACAGCGACGCGCTGCTCGCCGGCTCCCCGCTGGGCCTGGTGACGCTGGTGGAGCGACGGCTGGCGGGTGCCGCATGAACCACACCGACCCGGCCGGTCAGGACACCAGCCTCCTGGCCGCCGTCCGCACCGCCGTGCGCGCAGCCGACCCCGCGCACGGTGTGCACTTCCTGCGCCCCGGCAAACCCGAGGTCTTCCTCCCCTACGACCGATTCCTGCGCACCAGCGCCTGGTTGAGCCGCTCGCTGCCGCCGGGCCGGACGGTCGTCATCGCCGCCGACGACCAACTCCCCACCCTGCACGCCTTCTTCGCCACCCTGTGGGCCGGCGGCCGGCCCCTGATCCTCCCCTCCCCGCGCGCCCTGGGCGGCGAGGAGCCCTTCCGCCGCCACGTCGCCCACGTCCTCGCCCTCTTCCCACCCGGCGAAGCGGTCCTCGCCGTCCAAGAGGGCCTGACGGAGGCGGAGTTCACGGCCCCGGTGATCCCGGTCCCGGCCGAGGCGACCGGATACGACGCCCTCGCCGAACTCCCCGCGACCCCGGCCCTCAAGGGCGACGACGTCGCGTTCCTCCAGGCCACCAGCGCCTCCACCGGCGACTCCAAACTCCTGGCGATCTCGCACGCCAACATCTGCGCCAACCTGCGCGCCCTGTACGTCTCCCTGCACGCGAACCCCGACGACCGGGCGGTGACCTGGCTGCCCCTCTTCCACGACATGGGCCTGGTCGGGATGGCCCTGCTGCCGCTCTTCCACGCCTGGCCGCTGTACATGATGAAGCCCACCGACTTCATCCTCCGCCCGCACCTGTGGCTCCAGGCCCTCAGCCGCCACCGGGGCACGATCACCGCCGCCCCCAACTTCGGCTACGACCACGCCCTGCGGGCCGCCGAGCGCGAGCTGACCGGCTGCGACCTGTCGGCGCTGCGCTGCGCGGTGATCGGCGCGGAACCCATCCGGCTGGCCACCATGGCGGGCTTCCACGACCGGTTCGGCCCGTACGGCTTCAACTCCGGTGCGCTGATCTCCAGTTACGGCATGGCCGAGTCGACGCTGGCGAGTTCGATGTGGACCCCGGGCGAGACACCCCGGTACGTCGTCGTCGACCCCGTAGGACTGGAGACCGGATCGCCTCTCCACCTGCTCGGCGAGGGCGAGTTGGGCGAGGCGCCGCCCGCCGGGGGCATCCCGGTGTTCTCGGTGGGCCGCGCGCTCCCCGGGCTCACGACCGCGCTGATCGACGAGGAGGAGCGGCCCGTCGACCAGGAGGGCGTGCTCGGTGAGATCACGCTGCGCGGGACGAGCGTGACCGTCGGATACGTCGACCCGGCGACCGGCACGCCCGAGCCGTTCCCCCAAGGGCTGCTGCACACCGGGGACTTGGGGTTCCTCCACCGGGGTGAGCTGTTCGTCGTCGAGCGCCGCAAGCACGTCATCATCCGGCAAGGGCGCAACCATCTCGCGGCGCTGCTCGAAGAGCAGGTCTCGCGCATCCTCGGCCATCCGGCGCACGAACTCGTCGTCCTGGACGCCGACATCCACGATCCGGCCAGCGAGATCACCGTGCTCGTCGAGCACGACGACGGCACCCGCGAGGTCACCCGCGAGCAGGCGGCGGCGCTGCGGCTGCTCGATCTCCCCATCGACGTCGTGCTGTTCGCGCGCCGCCGGGTCATCCCCCGTACCACCAGCGGAAAGAAGCGCTACCACACCACCCGTCAGCGGCTGGCGGACGGCACCCTCAAGGCCGAACGGAGCGTACGGCCCGCCTATGTTCAGTGAACGGCCCTCCCCCCTGCACCGCTGGGGCGCCCTCATGGCCCGCCACCGGCTCCCGGTGCTGGCCGCCTGGCTGTGCCTGCTGATCGCGTCCGCGCTGTTCTACCCGCAGGTGGAATCGCGGCTGGCCGCGCCCGACTACACGGTCCAGAGCTCGGAGTCGGGCAAGGCGCAGCGCCTGATGGAGCGGTACTTCCCGGAGTCGGGCGCGGAACACGGCGTAGTGGTGTTCCGCGCCCGGGAGTTGACGGCGACGGACCCGGCGTACAGACAGTCGGTCGCGGACGTCCTGAAGGCGCTCGAGGCGCCCGAGGTGACAGGGCCGTACGACGGGCAGGGGCAGATCTCGGCCGACGGTCATGTCGCGCTCGCGACCTTCCCCATGACCGGCAGCCTGTCCGCCCGCTCCGACCAGGCGGCCACGTTCCAGCACCGGGTGCGCGACGCGGCCCGGGGCCAGCCCGTGGAGGCGTATCTCACCGGGCCCTCGGCGCTGACCGACGACCTCTCGGACGTGGAACTGCGGGACCAGTCGGTGGCCGAGAGCATCGGTCTCCCGGTGGCGCTGCTGGCGCTGCTGCTGGCGTTCGGGGTGCTGGTCGCGGCGCTGGTGCCGGTGCTGATGGCGATCGGTGCCGTCCTCGTGTGCACGGCTCTTCTGGGCTTGCTGGCCGGGCCGCTCAGCCTGGACCGGTTCGTGACGGTCGTCGCGACGGTCATCGGGATCGGCATCGGGATCGACTACGCGCTGTTCGTGATCAGCCGGTTCAGGGAGGAGCTGGCCGCGGGCCGCGAGGTGCACGAATCGGTGTCGGTCGCGCTGCGCACCTCGGGGCGGACCGTGCTGACGGCCGGGCTGATCGTCGGGGTCGCGCTGGGCTCGATGGTGCTGATCCGGGGCCATATCTTCATGGAGATAGCGGTGGCGTCCGGACTGATGGTCCTGTGCTGCCTGTTCACCTCGCTGACCGCGCTGCCGGCGCTGCTCGCCGTCCTCGGCCCGCGCGTCAACAAAGGCCGACTGCCGCGCAGGCTGCGGCTCGCCGAGGACACCGGACGCTGGGCGCGCTGGGCGCGGACGGTGCTGCGCCACCCGTACCGGCTCGGGATTCCCGCGCTGTGCCTGCTCTTCGTCCTCGCGACCCCGCTGGCCTCGATCAAACTGGGCGTCGACTGGGGCCTGGCCTCCCTGACGGGCACCCCGTCGGGCAAAGGCCAGAGAATCGTGGCGACCTCCTTCAGTCCGGGCGCGGTCAGCCCGGTGCAGGTCATCGCGTGCGGGCCGACGGCCGACGCGGGCGTACAGCGGCTCGCGGCCGAGGTCCGGAAGAACAAGCAGGTCGCCCAACTCCTGCCCGTGGAGCGGTCGCAGGACTGCGCGAGCGTGCAGATCGTGACGACGGAACGCGTCGACTCCCCGGAGGCGAGCACATTCGTCCGGGAGCTGCGCAAGGGCCCGGTCCACGAGATCTTCGCCGGGTCCGGGACGGACGTCCACGTCGGCGGGCTCAGCGCGCAGTACGTCGACCTGGCCGACGAGACCTCGGGGAAGCTGCCGCTGGTCGTGCTCGTCATCCTCGCGCTGTCGTTCTGCTATCTGCTGGTGGTGTTCCGCAGTGTGCTCGTGCCGGTGAAGGCGGTGCTGCTCAACCTCGTCGCGACCGCCGCCTCGCTGGGCGCGACCACGGCCGTCTTCCAATTCGGCTGGGGCGCCCACGTGTTCGGGTTCACCAGCTCCGGCACGCTCCAGGCGTATCTGCCGGTCGCCCTGTTCGCGGTGCTGTTCGGGCTGTCGATGGACTACGAGATCTTCCTGGTCAGCCGGATCATGGAGGAGCGCCGGCGCACCGGAAGCGACGCCGAGGCCGTCCCCATCGGGCTGGAGCGTACGGCACTTCAGATCACGACGGCCGCCGCCATCATGGTCATCGTCTTCGGCAGCCTGCTCTTCGCCCGGGTCCTCGAACTCAAGCAGTTCGGCTTCGGCATGGCCTTCGCGATCCTCCTCGACGCCACTGTCGTACGGCTGTTGCTGGTGCCGGCCGTGATGGCCGTCGCGGGCCGGGCCAACTGGTGGCTGCCGGAATGGCTGGGGCGGCGGCTCCCGGCGGTCTGGAAGGAATGACCCCTCCTCTTTATGAACTCCCCTTTCCCGAAAGGCAGTTGGATGTCCCCTTCGAACGGTTACCGCGGTGTCTCCCGGACGGCCGCGGCCAAGCACTACGACGTCTCCGACGAGTTCTTCCGCATCTGGCTCGGCCCGAGCCTGGCCTACGCCAGCGCCCTGTGGGACGGCCCCGACGACACCCTGGAGAAGGCCCAACTCCGCAAGACCGACTACCTGTTGGACCAGGCGGGGATCCGCCGGGGCAGCCGGGTCCTGGACGTGGGCTGCGGGTACGGCGGCGAGATGCGCCGCATGGTCGAGGAGTACGACGCCGAGTCCGTCATGGGCATCACGCTGAGCCGGGCGGCCGTCGACTGGACGCGCGGGCTCGCCATCCCGCGCACGGACATCAGGCTGGAGAACTGGGCGGACCACCACCCGGCCGAGCCCTATGACGCGATCATCTGCGTCGAGGCGATGGAGCACTTCGCGCGCCCCGGGATGTCGGGGCGGGCGAAGATCCACGGCTACCGGGAGTTCTTCTCCCGCGCCCGCGACTGGCTCACCCCGGACGGCCGGCTCGTCGTGCAGACGATCACCTGGGGCCACCGCTTCCCGATGGACGTGGAGTTGCTGCGCGGCCTGTATCTGGCGAGCCAGGTCTACCCCGAGTGCAATCCGTCGTATCTCGGTGAACTCCAGGCGGCGAGCGACGGGTTGTTCGATCTGGTCGCGCTGCGCAACGACTTCGACCACTACGGCCGCACGCTCCAGCACTGGCTGGCGAACCTGGACGCCGAGCACGGGCGGGCGGTCGAACTCGTGGGCCGGCAGCGGGCGGACGACTTCCGGACCTGTATGTCGACGGCCGTGCGGGTCTTCGAGGAGGGCTGGTTCTATCTGCACCGGCTGACGTTCCGGCCCGTCCCGCGCCCGGTCGGACCGGCCCGGCGGTTCCTGGTCAACAACGTCCTCGCCCGGGACTCGCTGCCCACCCCGAAGTTCCTCCAGCAGCGCCCCGGGCGGGCCTGAGAAGATAACGATCCCGCAATGCACCGCTGCGGGATCACGTAAAGTCGGTTCCGGAAACGTCGTCCGTCGCCCTGCCTTCCGTCGCACGCTCCATGACCTGACCGCTCTCGCGTCACGTCGTGTGCCTCGGTTCCGGCCCCCGCGTGACGTCCCCGTTTCCTGTGAGGCTCCTCCTTGAGCGCCAACAGCTCACTGTCCCTCGTCGTCGCCGAGCGCACCCAAGCCGCCGCCGAGACCGTCGCCCTGACGCTCCGTCACCCCGACGGCGGCCCGCTGCCCGCGTGGCGGCCCGGCGCCCACGCCGAACTCCTCCTCGACGGCGGGCTGGTGCGCACCTACTCCCTGTGCGGCGACCCCGCCGACCGCACGGCCTGGCGCATCGCCGTGCTGCGCACCCCCGACAGCCGGGGCGGCTCGGCCCAGGTGCACGAGAAACTCCACCCCGGCACCCGGATCGACGTACGCGGCCCGCGCAACGCCTTCGAACTGCGGCCCGCGAAAAGGTACTTGTTCATCGCCGGCGGGATCGGCATCACCCCGCTGCTCCCGATGACGGCGGCGGCCGAGGCGGACGGCACCCCGTGGCAGTTGCTGTACGGCGGACGCAGCCGCGCGTCGATGGCGTTCACCTCCCAACTCGCCGCCTACGAAAGCAAGGTGACGATCCGTCCGCAGGACGAGCACGGGCTGCTCGACCTCGGCGCCTATCTGGGCACGCCCGAAGAGGGCACCCTGGTCTACTGCTGCGGACCTGAGCCGCTGCTCAAGGCGGTCGAGGAGGCCTGCCGGGACTGGCCGGAGGGGACGTTGCGCACCGAGCGCTTCACCGCGCTCCCGGACACCGGCCCCCGTGACGCCTTCGAGGTGGTGTGCGCCGGCTCCGGAGTCACCGTCCAAGTACCGCCGGAGCAGAGCGTGTTGGAGGTGCTGCGGGCCGCCGGGGTCGACGTCCCGTTCTCCTGCGCGGAGGGGATCTGCGGGACGTGCGAGACGGAGGTCGTGTCCGGGGAGCCCGATCACCGGGACTCCGTCCTCGGACCCGAGGAGCGGGCGTCGGGCGAGACCATGATGATCTGCGTCTCCCGGGCGCGGGGTCCGCGGCTCGTGCTGGACCTGTGAACTCCGTGGAATCCAAGGCGACTTCGCCCGGGGCGGCGCTCACCGCGCTGTGCCTCGGGCTGTTCCTGATCGTCGTGGACACCTCCGTCGTCCCGGTCGCGCTGCCCTCGATGGTCCGCGACCTGGACGCCGGGCTCGGCCCCGTCGTCTGGGTGACCAGCGGATATCTGCTCGCCTATGCCGCGCCGATGCTGTTCACCAGCCGGCTCGGCGACCGGTACGGGCCCAAGCGGCTGTTCGTCGCCGGGCTCGCGGTGTACTCGGCGGCCTGCGCCGGCGCCGCGCTGGCGCCGGACGTGGAGACGCTGATCGCGGTACGGGCCGTGCAGGGGCTCGGGGCGGCGCTGCTCACCCCGCAGACGCTCGCGCTGATCGGGCGGCTCTACCCGGCCGGCGGGCGGGGGCGGGCGATGGGGGTGCTGGGCGCGTCGTCGGGGCTCGCCACGGTCGCCGGGCCGCTGCTCGGCGGGGTGCTCGTCGACCGGCTCGGCTGGCAGGCGATCTTCTGGACCGACGCCGTCCTCGGCGCCGCCGCGCTCGCGCTGGCCGTGCGGGTGCTGCCGGACGAACGGCCGGGCTACGCAGGGCGGTTCGACGTCCTCGGGATCGTGCTGTCGGGGGCGGGGCTGACGCTGGTCGTGCTCGGGGTGCAGAACGAACAGATCGCGCTCGGCTGCGCCGGGGCCGTCGTACTCGGTGGCTTCGGGTGGTGGCAACGGCGGATCCGGAGCGAACCCCTGGTGCCGCCGCGGGTGTTCGGGGACCGGAACTTCACGGCGGGTACGGTCATCACGGCCGCCGTGGGGTTCTCGATGACCGGGATGTTCCTGCCGCTCATCCTGCATCTCCAGACCACCCTCGGGCTCTCCCCCACCCGGGCGGGCCTGTTGACCGCGCCCATGGCCGTCGTCTCCGCGCTGCTCGGCCCCTCGCTGGGCCGGTTCTCCGACCGGGCGCGGCCCGCTCCGCTCATCGGGTCCGGGCTGGTGTGTCTCGCAACAGGCCTTGCTCTGCTGGCCGTTCGGACCACTGCGGACGCGCCCGCCTGGCAGTACCTGCCCGGGCTGCTGCTGTGCGGGGCGGGGATGGGGCTCGCGCTGGTGCCGTTGAACAACACGGCCATGCGGACGGTCCGCCCCGAACTGCGGGGCACCGCTTCGGGGTTGTACTTCACGGCCCGGCAGCTCGGAGCGGTCCTGGGCACGGCGACGACCGGGGCCGTGCTCCAGGGCTGGTCGGTGCGGGCGGCCTACGTGCCGCTGATCGCCGTCCTGCTGCTGGGGGCGGTGGCCGCGACCCGGCTGCGGCGGGTCTGACCCCGGCTGTCTGCCGGACCCGTTGACCCCGTGCGCACCCTCACCTAGCCTCACCCGAGAAACTATCGTAACGATACGCGCGAAACTTTCTTGCGGGCGGGCCGCTCCGCCCGCTCGTGAGAGGACTCCACGTGGCGAACGCGCCGGCCGGGACCTTCGGCAATCCGGTCGTCCCCGGCTTCTTCCCCGACCCCAGCGTCTGCCGGGCCGGCGAGGACTACTACCTCGCCTGCTCCAGCTTCGAGTACTTCCCGGGCATCCCGCTCTTCCACAGCCGGGACCTGGTGCACTGGACGCAGATCGGCAACGCCCTTGACCGGACGAGCCAGTTGAGGCTGCCGCCGGGCACCCGCTCGTCCGGCGGCCTGTACGCCCCGACGCTGCGCCACCACGACGGCCGTTTCTGGCTGATCGTCACCAACGTGAGCGCGGACGGGAATCTGCTCTTCACGGCGGACGACCCGGCGGGCCCCTGGTCGGATCCGGTGCCGCTGCCGGGGGTGCACGGCATCGACCCGGACCTGGCGTGGGACGAGGACGGCACCTGCTGGTGCACGGTCGCCGGGATCAGCCAGGTCCGCCTCGACCCGTACTCGGGCAAGACGCTGGAGGAGCCGCGCCGCACCTGGTCGGGGTCGCCCGGCGCGAAGGCCCCGGAGGCGCCGCACCTCCATCACATCGGCGACTACTGGTACTTGCTCATCGCGGAGGGCGGCACCGAGCGCTGCCACGGCGTCTCGGTCGCCCGCTCCCGCCGCCCCGACGGCCCGTTCGAGCCCTGCCCGGCCAACCCGATCCTGACCCATCGCGGCACGGACCACCCCGTCCAGAACACCGGCCACGCCGACCTCGTCCAGGGCCCCGACGACTCCTGGTGGATGGTGTTCCTCGGGGTGCGGCCGGGCGGCGGCACCCCGGGCTGGCACGTCCTGGGCCGTGAGACGTTCCTCGCTCCGGTGACGTGGGAGGACGGCTGGCCGGTCGTCGGCGAGGTGGCCCCGGTGATGGCCGCTCCCCCGTGGCCGCTGCACCCGCCCGTCGAAACACCGGCCCGCGACGACTTCGACGATCGTCAACTCGCCCCGCACTGGGTGTCGTTGCGGCACCGCCCGGCCGAGGACTGCACCACCGAGGAGCGGCCCGGCTGGCTGACCCTGCGCGCCCGGGGGCCGCTGGACACCCTCGACGTCACGTTCGTCGGGCGGCGCCAGCAGCATCGGACGTGCAGCGCGCGGGTGTCGGCCGACGCGACGGAGGGCCGGGGCGGGCTGGTCGTGCGGCTCGACGAACGGCACTTCTACACGGTCGAGTTGATGCCGGGTGAGGTGCATGTGCGGGCGCTCGTCGGCCCGTTGGAGTCGGTCGTCGCCGTCCGGTCGGTCCCGGAGGGTCCGGTGGTGCTGCGGGTCGACGTGGTCCCGGTCGGCCCCGGCGGGGACGCGCGCAACGGGCCCGACGACGTCGTGCTCGGCATCGAGGACGAGAACGGGACTTTCGTCGAACTCTCCAGACTGGAAGGGCGTTACCTCTCGACGGAGGTCGCGGGCGGATTCACCGGGCGGGTGCTGGGGATGTACGCCGCGGAAGGGACCGTGCGGTTCGACTGGTTCACGTACGAGCCGACGGAAGCCTGAGAGTTGGGTAGCCCCGCCGCCGGCGTAAGGGGAGTGAACGCCGGTGGCGGGGCTGGCTGTTGGGTGCGGCCGGATCAACCTGGCCGCACAGAAAGGGAGTTCAGCGACACCCCCTCTCGGTAAGGGAGTTCAGCGGCGCCCCATCGCCCCCGCCAACCCCGCGATGTCGTCCTCGTACGTCAGATAGCGCCCGGTGAGCGCGTCCCCCTCGCCCCGGACCAGCCGGAGCAGATTGCCGATCGCCCGGTCGGCCGAGACGACGTTGCCCGCCTCGTGCTGACCGGCGATCCAGGTCTCCACGCGCCGCTGCCACGGGTCGCCGTCCTCGGCGGGCGCGGCGGCGCCGAGGCCGACGTCGACGATCCCGGGGTGGTAGCTGAACGCCGTGATCCCGTGCGGCAGCAGCTCGATCGCCATGTTCTCGGTCAGCTTGTTCACCGCCGACTTGGACACCGAGTACGCGCTGACGTGCGGCCAACGGGTGTGCCCCGCATGGCTGGAGACGGACACGATCCGCCCCCGCCCGCGCTCGATCATGCCGGGTACGACGGCCCGGGTGGCGCCGAGCGCGCCGCCGAGGTTGACCCGCATGGCGTGCCACCACTCGTCCGGGTCGTTCTCCCACACCGGTCCCGCCGGACCCGGCACGCCCGCATTGTTGACCAACACGTCGATGCCGCCCAGCCGTTCGGTCGCGAGGGCGACCGCTTTGGCCAGCTCGGTGTCGTCGGTGACGTCGGCGGCGACGGTGACGACCTCGGCGTCCCCGTCAAGTCCCTCCGCCGCGCGCGCGGTTGACTCCTCGTCCCGGGTGGTGAGGACGAGGTGGCCGCCCGCCGCGTGCACGGCGCCGGCGATGGCGCGGCCGAGCCCGCCGGCCGCTCCGGTCACCATGACCCGCAGTCCGGTCAAGTCGGTCAGGTCCTGCGACATCGGGTTCTCCTGGGTCTCTCGGGCACTCACGCGGACAGGGCCTGGTGGAGGTGGTCGGCGAGGGCCTGCGGGGCGGGGTGGTCGAAGACGAGGGTGGCGGGCAGCCGCAGCCCGGTCAGCGCCCCGAGCCGGTTGCGCAGCTCCACCGCGACCAGCGAATCGAGCCCGGCCTCCTGGAGGCTGCGGTCCGGCGGTACGGCGTCGGCGCCCTCGTGTCCGAGCAACTCGGCGGCCAGCGACCGCACTTCGGTGAGCAGCCGCTCGGCCCGCTCGGCGGCGGGGAGGTCGCGCAGGTCGACGGTGGGCGCGGTGGCCCGCGCCGCCGGGACCAGGCCCCGCAGCAGCGCGGGCGCCCGGCCGCGCAGCTTGGCGAGGTCGAAGCGGGCCAGGGTGAGCAGCGTGTCGTCCTGCCGCAGCGCCTCGTCGAACAGGGCCAGCGCGAACTCGGTCGGCATCGGCGAAGTCCCGTCCGGCAGCGTCCCGCCCCGGTCGGCCTCGCGCAACACCTCGGTCATGCCGGACGCTTCCTCCCACAGGCTCCACGCCTGCGACTGCGCGGGCAGCCCGGCGGCCCTGCGCCATTCGGCGAACGCGTCCAAGTAGGCGTTGGCCGCCGCGTAGTTGGCCTGTCCGGGGCTGCCGAGGACGCCGGCCAGCGAGGAGAACAGCACGAAGGCGGCGAGGTCCGCGCCTTCGGTCAGCTCGTGCAGGTTCCGCACGCCGTCGACCTTGGGCCGCAGCACGTGTTCGACCTGTTCGGGGGTCATTCCGGTGATGACGCCGTCGGCGAGCACCCCGGCCGAGTGGACCACCCCGACCAGCGGATACCGCTCGGGCACGAGGTCGAGGGCGGCGGCGAGCGCGTCCCGGTCGGCGGCGTCGCAGGCGGCGACGGTGACCTCGGCGCCCAGCTCCCGCAGGCCTGTGACCAGCGGATCGTCGTCCGGCGCCCCGCTGCGGCTGGTGAGCAGCAGGCTGGGGACGCCGTACGCGGTGACGAGGTGCCGGGCGACCAGGGAGCCGAGGGTGCCGGTGCCGCCGGTGATCAGGACCGTGCCCTTGCCGAGGTCGGGGCGGGCGGCGCGCGCCGGGGCGGCCCGGGTCAACTCCGGTGCCTGGAGGCGGCCTTCGGTGATCCGGACGTGCGGGTGCCCGGCGCCGGGCACGTCCGCGAGCCGCGCCGCCGAGCGCGGGTCGCCGTCGGTCTCGGCGAGCAGGAACCGGCCGGGGTGCTCGGACTGCGCCGAGCGGATCAGACCGCGTACGGCGGCGTGGGCGAGGTCGTCGTCCCGGGTGACGACCAGGAGCGGCACGTCGTCGGGGCGGTCCGCCGCGAGCCACTGCTGGACGTGGGCGAGGGTCTCAAGTACCGCTTGCCGTACGTCCGTTGCGGGCGGGGTGTAGATCTCCGGCGCGCCGTCCGGCCGTGCCGTCACGGACAGGTCCGTCCAGCGCGTGCGGTACACCGAGTCCGTGGGGACCGCGCCGGTCAGGTCGCGCAGGGCGACCTTGCGCAGGGCGAGGGTGCCCCGGAAGGCGGGCTCGCCCTCGGGGGTGGCGAGGGAGACGGTGCACTCGTCGCCCTCACCGGGGGTCAAGTGGGCGTAGGCGTGGGTGAGTTGGCGGTCGCTCGCCCAGACGTCGCGCCAGACGAACGGCAGTCCGACGTGGCCGTCCTGCGGTTCCTCGGTCAGCGCGAGCGCGTGGAGCGCGGCGTCGCCGAGCACCGGGTGCAGGCCGGCTCCGGTGAAGCCGGTCGGGGCTTCTTCGGGGAGCCGCAACTCCGCCCACAGGTCCGCTCCTTGGCGCCACACCTTGCGCACGGCCTGGAAGGCGGGGCCGTATGCGTAGCCGCGTGCGGCCAAGTCGGCGTAGTCGACGGGGAGTTCTTCGGCGTCGGCGGGCGGGAGCGACCCGGCGGAGGGCGCTTCGACGGCGTCGTACGCGGTGCCCTGGGCGTGCCGGCGCCACGTACTGCCCGGCTGGTCGGGGCGGCTGAAGACCTCCAGGGTGCCGGCCGTCGGGTCGGCCACCACCTGGAGTTCGGCGGCGCCCTCGCGGGACAGGACCAGCGGGGCCTCGATGACGAGTTCGCCGATGCCCGCTCCCCCGGCGGCGCGCAGCGCGAAGTCGAGCAGCGCCGTGCCGGGCAGGATGCAGGTGCCGTCGACGCCGTGGTCCGCCAACCAGGGCTGTTCCACAGGGGAGATGCGGCCGGTGGTCACCAACTCCCCGCTGCGCGCGGACTCCACGGGTTCGCCGAGCAGGGGGTGACCTGTGCGGGTCTTCGCGGCGGGGGCGGCGGTGAGCCAGAACCGGCGGTGCTGGAACGGGGTCGTCGGGAGCGGGACGACGCGTCCGGTGCCGGGGGTGAGCCGTACGCCGGTGTGGCCTTGGGCGTACAACTGGCCTGCGGAGGTGAGGAATCGGGCGAGGCCGCCGTCCTGGCGGCGCAGGGTGCCGGTGACCGTGCCGGTGATCCCCCGCTGTTCCAGGGTCTGTTCGACACCGGCGGTCAGCGCGGGGTGCGGGCTGGGCTCGACGAAGACGCGGAAGCCTTCCTCGACCAGCTGCTCGATCGCGGGCTGGAAGCGCACCGGCCGGCGGAGGTTGCGGAACCAGTAGGCGGCGTCGAGGGTGCCGGCGCCGACCCAGTCGAGGTCGACGGTCGAGTACATCGGCACCGTCGGCCGGGAGGTGCGCACTTCGCCGAGCCGCTCCAGCAACTCCCCTTCCAGGGGTGCCATCTTGGGGCAGTGCGAGGCGACGTCGACGCGGATGCGGCGGGCGTGCACGCCGTCCATGCCGCACTCGGCGAGGAGTCCCTCGATGGCGATGTCCTCACCGGCGACGGTGATCGCGGACGGGCCGTTGAGCCCGGCGATCCACATCTGGTCCGGCCAGCGCTCCAGCATCCACTCGACCTGCGCGCGGGTCGCGGTCACAGCGGCCATACCGGCGCTCGCGCCGCGTTCGGCGATGACCAGGCTGCGGATGACGACGACCCGGGCGGCCTCCTCCAGCGGCAGCGCGCCCGCGACGCAGGCGGCGGCGAGTTCACCCATCGAGTACCCGACCACCGCGTCCGGTTCGACGCCGCGCGAGCGCCAGAGCGCGGCCAGCGACACCATCACCGAGAACAACGCGGGGTGGATCAGGGCGAGTTGCTTCATCTGGTCCGCGTCGGCGGCGAGCACTTCGGTCAACGACCAGTCCACGTACGGCTTCAGGGCCCGTTCGCAGGCGTGGATCGACTCCGCGAACACCGGCTCGCTCATCAGCCCGGCGGCCATGCCGACCCATTGGGTGCCCTGCCCGGGGAAGACGAACACGGTCTTCCCGTCGACCTCGGCGACCCCAGGGACGACACCCCGGGCCGGCTTGCCCTCGGCCACGGCCCGCAGCCCGGCGAGGAGTTCGTCCCGGTCGCCGCCGACGACGACGGCCCGGTGCGGGAAGTGGGTACGCGAGACGGCGAGGGAGTGCGCGAGGCCGGCCGGCGTGAACTCCCCAAGACCCGGCGCCGACTCCCCGTCGCCCACAGCCGATCCGCCGGAGGAGGCCAGCAGCCGGCCCGCCCACTCCCGCAGCCGCTCCGGCGTCTTCCCCGACAACTGGAGTGCCACGGCGGCCGGTTCGACCCCGGCGACCGGCGCGGCCGGCTCCTGCGGCGGCGCCTCCAGGATCACGTGCGCGTTGGTCCCGCTGATCCCGAACGAGGACACGGCGGCGCGCGCCGGCCGGCCGTGGTCGGGCCACGGCACGCTCTCGGTGAGCAGCCGGACGTCGCCCGACGCCCAGTCGATGTGCGGCGACGGCTCGTCGGCGTGGAGGGTCTTGGGCAGCGTGCGGTGCCGCATCGCCTGGACCATCTTGATGATGCCGCCGACCCCGGCCGCGGCCTGCGTGTGCCCGATGTTGGACTTCAACGAGCCCAGCCACAAAGGAGTTTCGCGCCCCTGTCCGTACGTCGCGAGCAGCGCGCCCGCCTCGATCGGGTCCCCGAGTTTCGTCCCGGTGCCGTGCGCCTCGACGGCGTCCACGTCGGCCGTCGTCAGCCCGGCGTCCCGCAGGGCGAGCCGGATGACCTGCTGCTGCGCCGAACCACTGGGCGCGGTAAGGCCGTTGGAGGCGCCGTCCTGGTTGACGGCGGAGCCGCGCAGCACGGCCAGCACCGGATGCCCGGCCCGCCGCGCGGCGGAGAGCCGTTCGAGGACGACGATCCCGACACCCTCCGCCCAGCCCGCGCCGTCGGCCTGCGCGGAGAACGCCTTGGAACGGCCGTCGAAGGCCAGCGCGCCCTGCCTGCTGTACTCGACGAAGGTCTGCGGCGTCGCCATCACCGCCACCCCGCCCGCCAGGGCGAGTTCGCATTCACCGCGCCGGATCGACTGCGCCGCGAGATGCAGCGCGACCAGGGAGGAGGAGCAGGCGGTGTCGATGGTGAGCGCGGGACCGCGCAGACCGAGGACGTAGGCGATCCGCCCGGAGGCGGCGGCGCCGACGGTGCCGGTGGAGACGTACCCCTCCAGCTCGCGCGGCACCCGGTCGGGGTCGGTCACGTAGTCGTGGTGGATCAGGCCCGCGTAGACGCCGACTCGCCGGTCCCGCAAGGACTTCGGATCGATGCCGGCCCGCTCCAGCGCCTCCCACGAGGTCTCCAGGAGCAGCCGGTGCTGCGGGTCCATGGCGAGGGCCTCGCGCGGGGAGATGCCGAAGAACTCCGGGTCGAACTCGGCCATCTCGCGCAGGAATCCGCCCCGCCGGGTGCGGGAGGTGCCGCTGCGGCCCGGCGTCGGATCGAAGAGCCGCTCGAAGTCCCAGCCCCGGTCCTCGGGGAACTCCGAGGTGACGTCGGCGCCTTCGGCGAGGATGCGCCACAGGTCGTCGGCGTCCGCGACTCCGCCGGGGTAACGGCAGCCGATGCCGACGAGGACCACGGGGTCGTCATCGGCCTCGGCGACAGCGGAGACCTCCGTCGACTCTCCTGCCGTGCCCGTGAGTTCATCGTGCAGATACCCGGCGATCGCCTGCACCGAGGGGTACTCGAAGGCGAGGGTCGTCGGGAGGCGCAGGCCCGCCGCCGCGGCGATGCGGTCGCGCAGGCGTACGGCGTCCGCCGAGGTGAGGCCGTACTCGCGCAGGGCTCGGTCGGGTTCGAGGGGGCCCAAGTCGCCGAGGACCGAGGTGACTTCGACGGTGACGAGGTCGGTGAGCCTGCGGTGCAGGTCGGGTCCCGCCAGGTCGGCCTTGGCCGGGAGGCGGTCCGGGGCGGCGGGCTGCGCGGGGCGGACGCCTGCTACCAAGGTCGCGCCGGGGTGGGTGAGGGCTGTGTCAATGGCGTTGCGGACCTGGTGAGTTGACAGGCCGTCGGCCAGGACCAGCGTGGTGGGGGCGGCCTCCCCGGTGATCGTCACCGTGTTGCCGTTGACAGCGACACCGATCCCAGCACATTCCTTGACACGGACAGCGCCGTGCGCGTCCGCCAGATGCGCGGCGATCAGCTCCGCGTGCCCCTCCCCCGAGACCGTGAACTCCCGCCCCGCGAGGCCGCTTTGCAGCTCGCCGCCCTGGACCGGCACCAATTCCCCGCCCGTCCCCATGAGATGCAGCCCCTCATGAGCACCGGCCACGGCGAGCAGCCGTCCGGGCAGCGCCGTCAGTGCCTTGCGCGCGATCTTCCCGGTGGCCGTCCTCGGCACGGCGCTCACCGCCCGCACCTCCACCGGCACCTTGAAGTACGCGAGATCGCGCCGGGCGCGGGCGAACAACTCCCCGCAGTCCAGGCCGTCTTGGTCCGGTACGACCAGCGCGACCGGGACCTCCCCGAACTCCTCGTGCGCGGCGGCCGTGACGGCGACCTCCCGGACGCCGGGCACCTTGTCGAGGACGGCCTCGATCTCGGTCGGGTGGACGTTCTCCCCGCCCCGGATGATGACGTCGTTGCGGCGACCGGTGATCCAGAGGTACCCGGCGTCGTTCTGCCGGCCGAGGTCCCCGGTGCGGTACCAGCCGTCGCGCAGCACCTCGGCGGTGGCGTCGGGCAGATTGTGGTAACCCAGCATGACGTTGGGCCCGTTGACCCAGATCTCGCCCTCTTCGCCGGCGGGCACTTCCGTGCCGGTCTCCGGGTCCATGACGCGCAGGTCGAGGCCGGGCACGGGCTGTCCGCAGCAGCCGGGCAGCCGCTCCCCGCCGGGGCGGGTCGCGGTCATCGTGCCGCTGGTCTCGGTGCTGCCGTAGCTGTCGCTGAGCCGGACGCCGAAGGCGGCCTCGAAGGCGTCGGCGAGCGCGGGGGTGCTGACCGCGCCCGCGATGAAGCAGACCCGCAGCCCGGGCAGGGTGAGTCCGTCGGTGCCCGCCGCGTGGACGAGGTTGTGGTAGATCGTGGGCACGCCGACGAGGAACGTGTAGGGGCGGGCGCGCAGTTCGTCGAGGACCTCGGCGGCGGACAGGCCCGGCATCAGATGTGCGGACGCGCCGACGGCGGTGACGCCGACCACGCACAGGTGGTGGCCGAGCGTGTGGAACAGCGGCAGCGGGAACAGCAGCGCGTCCGCGGCGGACAACTCCACCATGGGGACATAGCAGTTGGCGGTGTTCCACAGCGCGGCGCCCAGCGTCGACAGCACGCCCTTGGGGCGGCCGGTCGTCCCGGAGGTGTAGAGCAGGAACGCCGGTTCGTCGACGGTCAGGTCGTCGCGGGCGGGCGTCCGGGGCGTGTGGGTGACGAGGTGCTCGTACGCCAGGGTGCCCGGCACATCTCCGGTGACGACCAAGTAGCGGGCGCCGGTGGGGTGTTGGGCGCGGACCTGCTTGACGTGCGCGGGGTCGGTGATGACGGCGTAGGCGTCGCTGTCGGTCAGGACGTGGCGCAGCTCGGCGTCGGAGGAGTGCGGGTTGACCGGGACGCCGATGCCGCCCGCGCGGTGGACGGCGAGGTAACTCTCCACCATTTCCACCCTGTTGCCGAGCACGATCGCCACCCGGGCGCCCCGGGGCAGCCCGAGGCCGACGAGGTGGCCGCCGAGGCGGGCCGTGCGACGCTCCAGGCCGGCGTACGTGACCGAGCGGCGCACGTCGGAGTAGGCGACCTTGTCGCCGCGCGACTCGGCGTGACCGAGGAGGAGTTCATGCAGCGGGCGGATCAGCTCGGACACCCCTGCCCCTGCGATGGACACCGACGCCCCTTCCGAAGAAGACCTCATGAGAGCGCTCCCGTGACACCCTCGACCGCCTCCAGTACCGCCCCCGAGCCGACGAGCGCGACCGCGCCGTCGATCTCCGGCGCCAGATACCGGTCGGGCCCGGGCCCGGGCACCCCCGAGGACCGCAGCAGCTCCAGCACCGCCCCCGTCGCCGGGGCCGGAGTCAGCGGCGCGCGCAGGTCCAACGCCCGTGCGGCGGTGAGGAGTTCGATGGCGACGACCCGTGTCAGCCCGTCGACGGCACGCCGCAGTTTGCGCGCCCCGCCCCAGCCCATGGAGACGTGGTCCTCGAACATCGCGCTGGACGGGATGGAGTCCACCGAGGCCGGGGTGGCGAGCCGTTTGAGTTCGGAGACGATCGCGGCCTGCGTGTACTGGGCGATCATGTAGCCGCTGTCGACGCCGGGGCTGTCGGCGAGGAACGCGGGCAGTCCGTGGTTGCGGGCCGGGTCGAGGAAGCGGTCGGTGCGGCGTTCGCTGATGGAGGCGACGTCGGCGGCGACGATGGCGAGGAAGTCGAGGGTGTAGGCGACGGGCGCGCCGTGGAAGTTGCCGTTGGACTCGACGCGGCCGTCGCTGAAGAGGACGGCCGGATTGTCGACGGCGGCGCAGAGTTCGCGGCCGGCGACGGCGGCGGCGTGCTCGACGGTGTCGCGGGCGGCGCCGTGCACCTGGGGCGAGCAGCGGATCGAGTAGGCGTCCTGGACGCGGGTGCACTCGGGGCCGCGGTGGGAGTCGACGACACCCGAACCGGCCATCACCGCAACGAGGTTGGCGGCGGAAGCGGCCTGGCCGGGGTGCGGGCGCAGCGCCTGGAGGTCGGGGGCGAAGGCGCGGTCGGTGCCGAGGATGGCTTCGGCGGACATCGCGGCGGCGATGTCCAGCGTCTTCAGCAGCCGCCGCAGGTCGCTGATGGCGAGGACGAGTTGGGCGAGCATCCCGTCGGTGCCGTTGATGAGCGCGAGGCCTTCCTTCTCGCGCGGCTCGACGGGCCTGAGGCCGGCGGCGGTCAGCGCCTCTCCGGCCGGGAGCAGCCGGCCGGAGGCGTCGCGGACCTCGCCCTCCCCCATGAGGGCGAGCGCGCAGTGGGCGAGCGGGGCGAGGTCGCCGGAGCAGCCGAGGGAGCCGTACTCCCGTACGACGGGGGTGATGTGGGCCGTCAGCAGGTCGGCGAGGCGTTCGGCGGTCTCGGCGCGGACGCCGGTGTGGCCGGTGGCCAGCGTGGACAGCCGCAGCAGCATCATGCCGCGGACCACCTCGGGTTCGACCTCGGCGCCGGTGCCGGCCGCGTGCGAGCGGATCAACGACTGCTGGAGCAGGGCCCGTTGGGGCGGTGCGATGTGCTGGGTGGCGAGCGCGCCGAAGCCGGTCGAGATGCCGTACGCGGGGGTGCGCGCGCCGGCCAGTTCCTCGACGACCGCGCGGCCCTTCTCCAGGGCGGCGTAGGCGTCGGGGCCGAGGCGGACTCCCGCGCCGTCGCGGGCGACGGTCGCGATGTCGGCGAAGGTGAGCGGACCTGTGCCGACGGTCACGGTCGGGCGCCCCATCAGGCGTCCCCGTCACGGGAAAGAAGGGGGACGAACTTCTCGTACCGCATCAGATCTCCTGCGCCTTCGAAGGGAGACATGTCACCGGACCGTCACTAGGAGATGACCTTGAACATTCACGCGTCACGCCGGGGAGGTCACGGGGGCCGGCGGGGGCACTCTTGGGCCGAGCAAATTCCGGCAGCCTCGAACGCTGAGAGGAAGAGCCTATGACGACCGGTCCCACGGACGCCCAGGCCGAAGACGTCCAGCCGCGGTTCAGGCCGTACACGGCCAAGGCGGTTGAGCCCTGGGAGGAGTTGGCGCACGACCGGGCCCGCTGCCCGTACGTGCGCAACGCCGAGCTGGAGGCGGTGCAGGTCTCCACCTACGAGGGGGTCAAGGAGGTGCTGGCCGGGCATCAGACGTTCTCCAACGCCTGGGGCAACATCTGGCCGCTGAAGGAGCCGCTGCCGCCGGAGCACCAGGCCCTCGGCTGGGCCGACCCGCCCCGCCACACCCGCCAGCGCAAACTCCTGGTGAAGGCCCTCTCGGCGTCCCGCATCGAGAAGATGCGCGAGTTCAGCGAGTCGTACGCCGACGACCTCATCGACGACATCACCAAGTCGGCGGGCCCGCAAGGGCCGTTCGAGGTGTACGACGACTTCGGCGCCCGGATGGCGTCCGGTCATCTCACCGAGCTGTTCGGCATCCCCGACGACGAGCGCGAGGAGTACGAGCGTTCGGCCCGCCGGATGGAAGAGCTGATGACGGCGAGCATCGACGGCGAGGCCGAGCCCGGGTACAGCGACGAGCTGAACGAGTGGCTGGGCTACCTCGGCGCGATGATCCGCAAGAAGCGGGAGGCGGGCCCGGGCAGCGACGACCTGATCACGCAGCTGTGCTTCGCGCAGGTCGACGGCGACTACTTCGAGGCCGACGAGATCGCCCGCTGCCTCCAGCTGCTGAACGCGGCCGGCATCGGCACGACGATCGGCGCGATCGGCAACACCACGTATCTGCTGGACCGTTACCCCGAGCAGAAGGCCCTGTTCCTCTCCGACACCGACGGCTGGTCGCGGGCGGTGGCCTCGGAGGCGCTGCGCTTCGAGCCGCCCATCTCGGGCCTGTGGCGCACCTGTTCGGCGGCTGCGAACCTCGGCGGCATCGAGGTCGAGTGGGGCGACAAGGTGTTCGCGTCGATCAGCTCGGGGATGCACGACCCGGCCGTGTACGACCGCCCCGACGAGTTCCTCATCGACCGCGACTGGACGAAGGTCCCCGTCGACCTCCCCTTCGGCCAGGGCATCCACTTCTGCGTCGGCATGAACCTCGCCAAGCTCCAGATCCAGGTCGCCGCCGCGAAGCTGTACAGCAGGCTGCCGGGGCTGCGGATCCGGCCCGGGTTCGAGCCGGAGATCCAAGGCGGCGCGGTACTGCGCCGGTTCAAGCGGCTTGAGCTGGTGTACGACGAGGTGCTGCCCCGCACGACCTGACCCCACACCCGAGTCTCAGATGCTGAAGTCCTTGTCCCGCGTCTCCGGCAGCGCGAGCACACACCCCAGGCTGACGAGGCACAGCGCCCCGGCGTACACCCCGAGCACGACCGGCGACTCCCAGTGCGAGTTGAGCCAGGTCGCGATCAGCGGCGCGAACCCGGCGCCCAGGGTCACCGCCAGGATGAACGTCGCCGACGTCCCCGTGTACCGCAGCCGCGCCGGGAACAGCTCCGGCAGGAAGGCCGCGACCGGCGCGAACATCATCACGGACAGGGCGAGCCCGACCGTGAACGCCCCGGTGATGAGCAGCCCGTCGCGGGTCTCCAGCGCCGCGAACATCGGCAGCGCCCACACCGCGCACCCGACCGCCCCCGCGATCATCACCGGCCGCCGGCCGATCCGGTCGGCGAGGAGGGCGACGGGCACGGTCACGACGACATCCGCCGCGGCGGCGACGCTGGCGGCCGTCAGCATCGTCGACTGGGGGATGCCGAGGACCTTCGTACCGTAGGAGAGGCTGTACACGGTCGCCAGGTAGTAGACGGCCGAGCCGCCGAGCGCCGCGCCCATGCCGAGGACCAGGCGGACGGGGTACTCCCTGATCAGCGCGGCGAGCGGGAAGCGGACCTTGGGGGAGGCGGCGCGGTCGGCGAAGAGCGGGGACTCGGTGACGCGGGAGCGCACCCACAGGCCGACGCCGATCAGGACGGCGCTGAGCAGGAACGGGATGCGCCAGGCCCAGTCGGCGAAGCCGTCCTTCCCGAAGACCGCGAGGGTCGGCAGGATGACCGCGCTGGACAGCAGGAACCCGAGCGCGGGCCCGGCCTGCGGGATCGCCGCGTACAGCGCGCGCCGGCCGGGCGGCGCGTGCTCGGCGGCCAGCAGCACGGCCCCGCCCCACTCGCCGCCCATGCTGACGCCCTGGAGCAGCCGGAGCGTGACCAGCAGGACGGGCGCGGCGATCCCGGCGGTGTCGTACGTCGGGAGCAGGCCGACGCCGACGGTCGCGACGCCCATGACCAGCAGGGACAGGAAGAGGGCGCGTTTGCGGCCCGAGCGGTCGCCGATCGAGCCGAACACGATCACGCCGGCCGGGCGGGCCACGAAGGCGGCGGCGACGGTGAGGAACGCGGCGAGGGTGGAGACGGTGGGGTTGCCCGAGGGGAAGAAGGCGGGGCCGAGGACGAGGGCGGCGGCGGTGCCGTACACGGCGAAGTCGTAGTACTCGATGACGGTGCCGACGAGGCTGGCGGCGGCGACGCGGGAGGCGGTGGCGCGTTTCTCTAAAACGGCGGTGTGCGGCATGGGGACGGCTCGCTTCCGAAGAGTCCGGGGCGTACGGCGCGGGACTGTAGTGCCGCGCTCACCCGGCGCAGCGAGCCGCGTGCCGTCCACCGGCACGCGGCCTTCCGGGCCCCCGTGCGGCGCCGCTGGAATGACCGCACCGCCACCCCCGCAGAGCCGCGAGACCCCGGAGGCAGCATGGCCGACGCCGATGTCATCGACCCCGTCCTGGACACGCCGATCGGGGCCGACCCCGATCCCGGCGAGTTCGTCAGAGCGGCGATGCGCTGGCACTTCGACCCCGCGACCGGCTCGCCGTTCTGGCTGGCACGGGCGAAGACCCTCGACTTCGACCCGCTGACGGACGTCAAGTCCTTCGACGACCTGACGCTGTTCCCGAACGTCTGCGACGAGCTGCGCGACGTCCCCGTCGACGACCTGATCCCCCTCGGCTACGGCGGGAAGGCGGACGTCTGCGGCATCTTCGAGAGCGGCGGTACGACCGGCCGGCCCAAGCGGGTCGTGCTGCTGCGGGACTGGTTCGACAAGTCCCAGGCCTGGTTCGGCGCCAATCTGGACGAGCACGGGGTGCCGAAGGGCGTCAACTGGCTGACCCTGATCCCGACCGGCCCGCACGTCGGCGGCTACGCCTACGCGCGGCTGGCGAAGGACCGGGGCGGGCGGGTCTTCACGATCGACATGGACCCGCGCTGGGTCAAGCAGCTCATCGCCGCGGGCCGCGCGGACGACGCCCGCGCCTACTCGGGCCATCTCCTGGAGCAGGCCCGGCACATCCTGCGCAGCCAGGACGTCGGCGTCCTCGCGATCACCCCGCCGGTCCTCGAACGCCTCGCGGTGGACGAGGAGTTGACGGAGCTGGTGCGCGAGAAGGTGCAGGCGGTCATCTGGGCCGGCGCCCATATGGACGCCAGCACACGGGAGTTGCTGAGCGACGAGGTGTTCCCCGGGGTGCCGCTGGTCGGCTTCTTCGGCAGCACGATGGTCCTGCACAGCAGCGGCCAGCGCGCGGGCGGCGACGGCGACTCGTGCGTGTTCGACCCGCCGGCGCCGTACGTCACCTACCGGGTCGTCGACCCCGACAGCGGTGAACAGGTCGCCTACGGGGAGCGCGGGCAGGTCGTGTTCTCCCATGTCAGCCGGAGTTTCCTGCTGCCCAACAACCTCGACCGGGACATCGCTACGCGGGTCCAGGGGCGGCCCGGGCAGGTCGGCGACTCGGTCGCGGACGTCTCCCCCGTGCGGGTCTTCGGCGGCGAGGCCGTCATCGAAGGGGTCTACTGATGAGCCTGATCCAGCTGGACGCGCTGGGCCCGAACGGGGCCTACCGGTCGCGCGACATCCAGACCGTGCCCGACGTCCAGGGCAAGCCGTTCGCCGAACTCAGCTTAGTGCCACCGCTGTTCGTGGCCCGGACGATGGCGGCGCTGCGCAAGGCCGACCCGCTGCCGCTGGAGGAGCGGCTCGACGCGATCGCGCGGGCGGGCCGGGCGTTCGCCACGGAGACGGTCGGCGGGCTCAGCCCCACCGAGTACCAGCACGCGGTGTGCAAGGTCGCCGGGCTGCCGTGGATCACCACCGAGTGGGCGCTGAAGTACACCGTGGAGTACACCGACCGCGCCTACCTCAGCTCCCAACTCGCCCGCCCCAGCGGCGCGGTGGACGACTGGCGCGATCCGCGCACCCGGCACGGCAGCGGCGTCTGGGCCCGGCGCGGCCACGTCTTCACCGTGCACGCCCCCGGCAACACCCCGAGCGCGCACACCCTTTGGCTCCAGGCCCTCACCCTCGGCTACCGGGTCGCGGTCCGCCCCTCCAGCCGCGAGCCGTTCAGCGCCCACCGCTGGGTCACCGCCCTGCGCGAGGCCGGCTTCGGCCCCGGCCGGGTGGCCCTGCTGCCCACCGACCACACCACGGCCGACGACGTCATCAACGGCGCCGACCTCGCGATGGTGTACGGCGGCGACGAGGTCGTACGCAAGTACGGCGCCTCGCGCACGGTTTTGCCGCAGGGTCCTGGCCGCTCGAAGTTCTTCCTCGGCAAGGGCGTCGACTGGCGCGAGCACCTGGACACGATCGTCTCCTCGATCAGCGCGCACGGCGGCGCCGCCTGCATCAACACCTCGGCCGTCTTCGTCGAGGGCGACCCGGCCCCGCTCGCCGAGGCGATCGCCGAACGCCTCGCCGCCCTGCCGAGCCTGCCCGCGCAGGACCCGAAGGCGGTCCTGCCGGTCAAGTCCCTTGCGGAAGCGGAGCAGTTGTCGCAGCAGCTGCTCGGGCACGCGACCGGTACGAAGGCGTGGCTGGGCGGCGCCGGCGTCGTCGACGACCTCGGCGACGGCACGGCCGTGCTGCGGCCCGCCGTCCACCAGGTGCCCACCGCCGACTCGCCGCAGACCCGGATCGAACTGCGCTTCCCCTGCGTGTGGGTCGCTCCCTGGAGCCCCGGGGACGGTGTCGGGCCGCTGAAGGACACCGTCGTGCTGACGGCCGTCACCGACGACGAGCAGCTGGTCGACCGGCTGTTCGCGGAGCCGAGCATCGCGAACGTCTACCTCGGCGACCACCCCACGTACTGGCTGCCGCCGGGCATCCCGCACGACGACTACCTGGACACGTTCCTGATGCGGACGAAGGCCTGCATCCGCTGAACCCCCTTTGTTGTCAAGGGCCTTCGCTCGACCGAGCGGAGGCCCTGCCGTCTTTCTCGAGGGAAGTGACCCGACATGACCTACCGCATGCTCATCGGCGGCCGGCTGGCCGACGCCGAAGGCGAACCGCTGACCGTTCTCAACCCCGCCACCGAGACCGCTGCGGGACACGCCCCCGACGCGACCGACGACCAGTTGGACGACGCGGTCGAGGCGGCCCAACAGGCCTTCTCCAGCTGGGGGTTCACGACCGTCGACGAACGCCGGCCGGTGCTCTCCGCGATCGCGGCGACCGTCCGCGCACACCTGGAGGAACTGGCCGCACTGCTCACCGCCGAACAGGGCAAGCCGCTCGCCGACGCGCGGATCGAGATCGGCGCGTTCGCCGACTGGTTCGACGCGCACGCGGCGCTGGAGTACCCGGTCGAGGAGGTCACCGAGACTCCGACTCGCCGTGTCCGCAAGCTCCGTGTCCCCCTCGGGGTCGTCGCCGCGATCGTGCCGTGGAACTACCCGGTCGTCATCGCCGCCAAGAAGATCGCCCCGGCGCTGCTGGCCGGCAACACGGTCGTCGTGAAGCCCTCCCCCTACACCCCGCTGACCACCCTGCGCATCGGCGAACTGCTCCGACACGTGGTCCCGGCCGGGGTGTTCAACGTGATCAGCGGCGGCGACAGCCTCGGGCCGAGGCTCACCGCGCACCCCGGGATCCGCAAGGTCGGCTTCGTCGGCTCCACCGCGACCGGCCGCGCCGTCATGACCTCCGCCGCCGCCCATCTCGCCCGCGTCACCCTGGAGTTGGGCGGCAACGACGCGGCGGTCGTGCTCCCGGACGTCGACGTCGACGAGGTCGCCCCGCGCGTCTTCTGGGCCGCCTTCGCCAACAGCGGCCAGCTGTGCATCTCCGCCAAGCGGATCTACGTCCACGAGGACGTGTACGACGCCTTCGCCACGCGGTTCGCCGAACTCGCCAGGACCGTCAAGGTAGGTGAGGGAACGTCAGAAGGCGTGCAGCTGGGGCCGGTCCAGAACCGGGCGCAGTACGAGAAGGTCGTCGCGCTGATCGAGGAGACCGTGCGCTCCGGCGCGAAACTCCTCGTGCGCGGCGAAGTCCCGGACGGGCCGGGCTACTTCGTGCATCCGACGGTCGTGGACGACCCGGCCGACGACTCGGCGGTCGTCGTCGGCGAGCCCTTCGGCCCGGTGGTGCCGCTGCTGCGGTGGCGGGACGTCGACGAGGTCGTGCGGCGCGCCAACGACACCGACTACGGGCTCGCCGGGACCGTCTGGGGCCGTGACCTCGCGGCGGCGGAGGCGGTGGCCGCGCGGATCGAGGCCGGCACGGTCTGGGTCAACACCGACGCGATCCCGACCCCGGACGTGCCCTTCGGGGGGCTGAAGTCGTCCGGGATCGGGGTGGAGAACGGGGTGGAGGGGGTGTTGGAGCATACGGCGATTCAGGTGCTGGTCGTCACCAAGTGAGCCTGGGCGGCGGCTGGCGTCTCCAACTCGGCCTGGGCAGCGGCCACTTGAAGAAGGCGCTCGCCGCTCCAGCGCCCGCCGCTCCAGCCCCCTCCCTCACCCCGCCTCCCCCGCCCTGAACCCCCTCCGGTTCTTCCGCCCCAGCGCCCCGCTGGCCACCAGCCCGGCCAGCAGGGGCGCCGGCCGCTGCTCCTGATCCCCCAGCTGCCGGTACAGCCGGTGCTGAATGGCCAGCGACACATCCAGCCCGATCGTGTCGAGCAGCGCGAACGGCCCCATCGGATAGCCGTACCCGTTCTGCACGGCCCGGTCGACGGCGGCGAGATCCGTGCCGGGCCGCTCCAGCAGGCCCACCGCCGCGCCCAGATAAGGGAACAGCAGCCGGTTGACGATGAACCCGGCCCGGTCGGGACAGGTCACCGTCGTCTTGCCGAGCCCGGCGGCGAAGGCCCGCGCCGCGCCGAACGCGGCCTCGGACACCACGTCCGTACGCACCAGCTCGACGAGCCGCAGCACCGGCGCCGGATTGAAGAAGTGCAGCCCCACGACGTCGCCGGGCCGTCCGCTCGCCTCGGCGCAGTCGGTCACGGAGAGGCTGGACGTGGTCGTCGCGAGCACGGCGTCCGCCTTGGCGACCTTACCGAGCCGGGCGAACAACTCCCGCTTGACGTCCGGGTCTTCGGCGACCGCCTCCACGAACAGGTCGCAGCCGGCGGCCTCTTCGAGTGCGGCGGCCGGGGTGAGCAGCGCGAGCGCCGCGTCCTTCTGCTCCGGCGTCGCCTTCCCGCGCCGGACCGCGCGGGTCAGGGAACCGGCGATCGCCTCAAGTGCCGCCTGCGCCTTGTCCATTGAGCGCGCGATCAGGACCGTGGGGTGACCTGCCCTGGCCGTGGTCTCCGCGATGCCCCGGGCCATGACGCCGGAGCCGATGACGGCGACGGTGCGCAGCGGGCGCGCGTCGTCCGGGGAGCCCGCTTCAGGCGTCGCGCCCTGGCCCTCGTACGCGTAGAACCCCTCACCCGTCTTGCGGCCCAGATGGCCCTCGGCCAGGAGGCGGGTCAGGAGGGGGGCCGGGGTGTAGGAGTCGTCGCCTGTCTCGGCGCGCAGTCTCGTCAGGGTCGCGTGGGCCGTGTCCAGGCCGATGGTGTCGAGGAGTTGGAGCGGGCCTTCGGGGAGGCCGCAGCCCAGGCGCATCGCGGTGTCGATGCCGTCGCGGGTGGCCTCGCCGGAGTCGAGGAAGGACACCGCCCGGTTGAGGTAGGCCAGGACGAGCGCGGTCGCGTCCTGGGCCGGGCCCGCGCCGATCTCGACGCGGGTCAGGCCGAGTTCGTCGATCAGCTTGTCCATGACCGCCGTGACGGCCGCTGAGGTCAAGGCGGTTGGGGCGGGCTCCACCCGGCCGCCGGGGCCCGGCGGGATCAAGAAGCGCAGGCCCGCGAGGAGTTCGGGGCGGCCGGAGGCGATGGCGAGGTGCGGGAGGGAGAGCGCGGAGGTCGTGGTGAGGACCGGGGCGTCCGTGACCGCCGCGACGGCGCGCAGGACGTCCGTCTTGACGGCCAGGTCGTCCGGGACGGCCTCGACGACGACCGTCGCCTCCGCGAGCGCCGTCAACTCCCCGCTGAGCACGGCCCCTTCACCGAAGCGCGCCCCCACCCGGGCGAGCACCCCGGGGTCCGTGTCCACGCCCACGACCGCGTGCCCCGCGTCCCGGGCGAGCCGCAGGAACGCCTCCCCGACCGTGCCGAGCCCTACGATGCCGAGCAATCAACTCACCTCGCGGAAACGGTTGATGGCGCCGATGTGCTTGGCCCGCAGCTCGGGGTCGCGCACGCCGAGCCCTTCCTCGGGCGCCAGGCAGAGGATGCCGACCTTGCCCTGGTGGAGGTTGGCGTGCACCTCGTACGCGGCCTGCCCGGCCTGCTCCAGCGGGTAGACCTTGGACAGCGTCGGGTGGATCTTCCCCTTGCAGACCAGCCGGTTGGCCTCCCACGCCTCGCGGTAGTTGGCGAAGTGGGTGCCGACGATCCGCTTGAGGGACATCCACAGGTACCGGTTGTCGAACTCGTGCAGATAACCGGAGGTCGAGGCGCAGCTGACGATCGTGCCGCCCTTGCGGGTGACGTACACCGACGCCCCGAACGTCTCACGCCCCGGGTGCTCGAAGACGATGTCGACGTCCTCGCCGCCGGTCAGCTCCCGGATGCGCTTGCCGAACCGCTTCCACTCGCGCGGGTCCTGGGTGCGCTCGTCCTTCCAGAAGCGGTACCCCTCGGCGCAGCGGTCGATGACCGCCTCGGCGCCCATCCGCCGGCAGATCTCCGCCTTCTGCGGGGACGACACCACGCACACCGGGTTCGCTCCCCCGGCCAGCGCCAACTGCGTGGCGTACGAGCCGAGTCCGCCGCTCGCGCCCCAGATGAGGACGTTGTCGCCCTGCTTCATCCCGGCGCCGTTGCGCGAGACGAGCTGGCGGTAGGCGGTGGAGTTGACCAGGCCCGGGGAGGCGGCCTCCTCCCACGTCAAGTGCTCGGGCTTGGGCATGAGCTGGTTCGACTTGACCAGCGCGATCTGCGCGAGCCCGCCGAAGTTGGTCTCGAAGCCCCAGATCCGCTGCTCGGGGTCGAGCATCGTGTCGCCATGGCCGTCTGGGCTCTCCAGCTCGACGGAGAGGCAGTGGGCGACGACCCGGTCGCCGGCCTGCCAGCGGTTGACGCCGGGGCCGGTGCGCAGGACGACGCCGGCGAGGTCGGAGCCGAGCACGTGGTAAGGCAGGTCGTGCCGCTTCGCCTGGGCGCCGGTGCGGCCGTAGCGCTCCAGGAAGCCGAAGGTCGGCAGGGGTTCGAAGATCGAGGACCAGACCGTGTTGTAGTTGATGGCGCTCGCCATCACCGCGACCAGGGCCTCCCCCGGGCCCGGCTCGGGGGTCGGGACGTCCTGCGACTGGAGTGATTTGCGGGGGTCCTTGTCCTTCGAGGCGATCCCCTCGAACATCGCGGTGTCTTCTCTGCGCACCACGTTGCCCCGGTAGTGGTCCGGCAGACGCAGCCCCGCCACGTCCTGCGCGGTGACGTCCTCGGAGAGGAGAGCGCCGATGATCTCGTCCATGTGTCGTCCCGTCACTTGGGGTGGAACAGGCCGTTGAAAAAACGGGTGCTGACGAACAGTCAGCCGAAAAATCCCGCCGCGGCGGCTTCGCTCAGCCCGCCAGGTCGAGCGCGATGTCGACGATCATGTCCTCCTGCCCGCCGGCCAGCCCCCGCCGCCCGACCTCCAGCAGCAGCGTCCGGGCGTCGACCCCGTACCGCTCGGCGGCGAGTTCGGCGTGCCGCAGGAAGGAGGAGTAGGCGCCGGCGTAGCCGAGGGTCAGGGTCTCGCGGTCGACCTGGACCGGGCGGTCGCGCAGCGGGCGGACGAGGTCGTCGGCCGCGTCCTGGAGCGCGAACAGGTCGCAACCGTGCTTCCAGCCCTGCAAGTTGGCCACCGCCACGAACGCCTCGATGGGGCAGTTGCCGGCGCCCGCGCCCTGTCCGGCCAGGGAGGCGTCGACGCGGGTCACGCCCTCCTCCACGGCGACGATGCTGTTGGCCACCGACAGGGAGAGGTTCTCGTGCGCGTGGATGCCGATCTGGGTACCGGGGTCCAGGACCTCGCGGTAGGCGCGGACCCGGTCGCGGACGCCGTCCAGGGTGAGCCGGCCGCCGGAGTCGGTGACGTACACGCACTGCGCGCCGTAGGACTCCATCAGCTTCGCCTGTCCGGCGAGCTTCTCGGCCGGGGCCATGTGGCTCATCATGAGGAACCCGGAGACGTCCATGCCGAGTTCGCGGGCCTTGGCGATGTGCTGGGCGGCGATGTCCGCCTCGGTGCAGTGGGTCGCCACGCGGACCGAGCGGACGCCCAGGGCGTAGGCGCGCTCCAGTTCGGCGATGGTGCCGATGCCGGGGAGGAGCAGCGTCGTGAGGACCGCGTCGGTGATCGCGTCGGCGGCGGCCTCGATCCACTCCCAGTCGGTGTGGCTGCCGGGGCCGTAGTTGAGGGAGCCGCCGGCGAGGCCGTCGCCGTGGGCGACCTCGATGGCGTCGACGCCGGCCGCGTCGAGGGCGGCGGCGATGCGGGCGACGTCGGCGGGGTCGATGCGGTGCCGGATGGCGTGCATGCCGTCGCGCAGGGTGACGTCCTGGATGTACAGGTCAGGGCTCATCGGCGGGCCTTCGCGATCGTCTCGGCGACCCGCAGGGCGGCCGACGTCATGATGTCGAGGTTGCCCGCGTAGGCGGGCAGGTAGTGGGCGGCGCCCTCGACCTCGAGGAACACCGACACCTTCGTCGTCACCGGCCCGGCGCCCTCGGGGACGAGGGTGTGCACCGGCTCGCCGGCGGGGACCGGCGTGAACTGGACCTCCTGCTTGAGGCGGTAGCCCGGCACGTACTGCGCGACCCGCTCGGCCATCTCCTTCACCGAGGCGCGCACGGCGTCCTCGTCGACGTCCCCGGTCAGGCAGAACACCGTGTCCCGCATGATCATGGGCGGTTCGGCCGGGTTGAGGACGATGACGGCCTTGCCGCGCGCGGCGCCACCGACGGTCTCGATCGCGTGCGAGGTCGTCTCGGTGAACTCGTCGATGTTCGCCCGCGTGCCGGGCCCGGCCGACTTGGAGGCGATGGAGGCGACGATCTCGCCGTAGTGGACCGGGGTGACGGCGGAGATCGCGGCGACCATCGGGATGGTGGCCTGGCCGCCGCAGGTGACCATGTTGACGTTGCCGGCGGCCAGGTGCTCGTCGAGGTTGACGGGCGGGACGACGAACGGCCCGATCGCGGCCGGCGTCAGGTCGATGAGCTTCTTGCCGTACGGAGCCAGCCGCTCCGCGTTCGCCACATGCGCCTTCGCCGACGTCGCGTCGAAGACGATCTCGATGTCCGCGAACCCCGGCAGCGCGATCAGCCCGTCCACGCCCTCGTGCGTGGTGGGCACCTTGAGCCGCTCGGCCCGCGCGAGGCCGTCGGACTCCGGGTCGATCCCGACCAGCGCCCCGACCTCCAGCGTCTCCGAAAGCCGCAGGATCTTGATCATCAGGTCGGTGCCGATGTTCCCCGACCCGATGATGGCGACCTTGGTCTTGCTCATGACTGCCCCTTCTCGGAGAACGCGGCGCGCACCTCGCCCAGCGGACCGATCTCGGCGCGGATCCGCGTCCCGGGCGGCGCCGGGACCATCGGACCGAGCGCCCCCGACAGGACGACCTGCCCGGCCCGCAGCGGCTCCCCGTACTTCGCGGCCGTACGGGCCAGCCAGGCGAGCGCGTTGAGCGGGTCGCCGAGGCAGGCGGCGCCGTTGCCCTCGGAGACGAGGACGTCGTCGGCGTACATCCGCATCTCGACGTCCCTGGGCTCGAACTCGTCGAGCGTGAGCCGGTGTCCGGCCAGCACGTACAGTCCGCTGGAGCCGTTGTCGGCGACCGTGTCGGCGAAGGAGATGTCCCAGTCGGCGATGCGGCTGTCGACGATCTCCAGGGCGGCGACGGCGTAGTCGACGGCGGCGCGCACGCTCGCGGGGTCCGGGTCGGTGAGGTCCGCCTTCAGGACGAACGCGATCTCGGCCTCCGCCTTGGGCTGGATGAGCCGCCCGGAGGGGATCTCGGCCAGCGCCGAGACGTCCAGGTCGGCGAAGAGGACCCCGAAGTCGGGCTGGTCCACGCCGAGTTGCTTCTGCACGGCCGGCGAGGTGAGCCCGATCTTGCGGCCGACGACCACGGCTCCCTGCTCCAGCCTGCGCCGGGTCAGCTCGCGCTGGACGGCGTAGGCGGAGTCGACGTCGTCGCGGCCGAGGAGGTCGCGGACGGGGGGTACGGCGGCCAGCTCGTCGTAGGCGCGGGCGATGCGGTCGGCGGCCTGCTGGATCAGCTCCGGTGCCGCCAACTGGCCTGCCCCGGATGCCGCTTCACCTGTCACTCCGGCCGACTGCCCTGCTTCAGAAGTCATTTCGCCGCTCACTTCCCTTCCGCCGTGGCGACCGCGAACCCTGCGATCCACGCCGGGATCGCCTCGTAGAACCGGGACGTGACCTCGTACTCCCCGGTCGCCGCCAGGGACGCGAAGGACGCGATCCACGCGCGGACCTCGTGGGCCGAGCCGCCGCCCTCCTGCGCCATGCCCTGGACGGTCCACGCGTCGAACGCGGACAGCTCGCCCTTCTCCAGGTGGTCGAGGAGGCGGTTGTCCCACTCGGGGTTGATGGGGGTCATCCTCGAGGCGCCGGCGGCATAGTCGCGGCCCGCCTGGACCACCCGCTCCTCGCCCTTGGCGCGCTGCTCGGGCGTCGGGGGGCGGCCCTCGATGAGGGCGTCGGCGACGCGGGGCGGGGCGCCGTCGAGGACGGGGACCGGGGGGTCGTGGGAGAGTCCGCCGGAGGCCAGGTACAGCACGCGCTTGTCGAGACTCGCCACTGCTTCTCCAACTGCCGTGCCCAGCGCGCGGATGCGGCTGACCGGGCCGAGCGGGGTCGCCACGCCGTTGACGAAGACGGGGACGACGGGGACGCGGTCGATGCCGCCGAAGAGGACTTCGAGGGGCTGGGCGAAACCGTGGTCGACGGTCATGCGGGCGGAGACGGTGAGGTCGACGCCCCGGTCGAGGACGCCCTGGGCGATGTGTCTGGCGGCGGCGGTGTCGACGGAGAGGGGTCCCGCCGCGGTGCCGAAGTCGCCGACCGCGTGGGCCTCGGTGGCGAGGCAGAACGGCGGCATCTCCTTGTAGAAGAAGCCGTTGTAGTGGTCGGGCGCGTACAGCACGACCAGCTCGGGGTCGAACTCCCTGATGAAGTCACGGGCGTTGGAGACGGCCCGCGCGACGCGGGCGAGGACGTCCGGCGCGGGGTCGTTCTTGCCGATGAGCGGTGAGTGGGACAGCCCCACGGCGGCTGCGGTCATGACGAGGGTCCTTCACTGCCGGGGGCCGGCGGGTTGATGACGAGCTTTCCGGTGAGGCCGCCGTCGATCATGAGCTGGAATCCCTTGTGGATGTCCGACAGCGGCAGGGCCCGGTCGATGACGGGGCGGGTGCCGGTGGCCTCCATCATCCGCAGCATGGCGACGAGTTCGGCGCGGGTGCAGCCGGTGGAGCCGATGATGCGCTGCTGGAGGTAGAAGACGCGGCCGAGGTCGGCCGGCGGGTTGGTGCCGCTGGTGGCGCCCGCGATGACGACCGTCCCGCCGGGGCGCAGCGCCTTGAGGGAGTGCGACCAGGTGGCCTCGCCGACGGTCTCGATGACGACGTCGACGCGTTCGGGGAGCCGCTCACCGCTCGCGACGGCGGCCCGCGCGCCCCAGCCGAGCGCTTCGGCGCGCTTGGCCTCGCTGCGGCTGGTGGCGTAGACGACGGCGCCGGCGGCGACGGCGAGGCGGATCGCGGCGGAGGCGACGCCGCCGCCTGCGCCCTGCACCAGCACGCGGTCCCCGGCGGTGATGCGGGCCTGGGTGAAGAGCATGCGGTAGGCGGTGGTCCAGGCGACGGGCAGGCAGGCGGCCTCGTCGAAGGAGAGCCATGCCGGTTTGGGCACGAGGTTGCGGGTCGGGACGGTGAGGTACTCGGCGAAGGCCCCGTCGTGCCGCTCGGACAGCAGCGCCCGGTCCGGGTCCAGCGTCTCGTCGCCGCGGCCCGCGTCGGGGTCGCCGAGGACGGGGTGGACGATGACCTCGTTGCCGTGCTCGTCGTAGCCGGCCGCGTCGCAGCCCAGGACGATCGGCAGCCGGTCGGGTGGATGGCCGACGCCTCTGAGCGTCCAGAGGTCGTGCATGTTGAGCGAGGAGGCGACGACGCGGACCTTGGACCAGCCGGTGGCGGGCACGGGCTCGGGGACGTCGCGCAGCACCAGGCCCGACAGCGGGTCGGCGGCGCTCTGGGAGATGGCGGTTGCAGCAAGCACGTAGTCACGTTGGCCCGCGGCGGGCCCGGCGCCCAGCGCGTGTTCCGCTGGGCAGCACACAGGACGGGTCCGGGCTTCCCGGGCCCCCGCTCGTGCATAGAGTGGTGCCTGTGTCCTCAGGAAATGGCGTGGTGGCGCGCAACATCCGACTGCTCAGGGAGCAGCGCGGACTGTCCCTTGCCGAGCTGGCCCGGCAGGCGGGGCTCGCGAAACAGACGCTGTCGAAGCTGGAGCAGGGTACGGGCAATCCGACGGTGGACACGCTGTTCTCCATCGCCGCCGCGCTCGGGGTGCCGGTGACCCGGCTGGTCGCCGAGCGGGAGCAGGTGATGACCGTGCAGCGCGGCGGTGACGTGGCGTGGGAGCAGTGCGACGGGTACGAGGCGCGCACGCTGGACCATGTGTACGGCTCGGGTGTCATCGAGAACTACCTGGTCCGCTTCCACCGCCCCGACGGCCGTTCGGATCCGCATCCGGTGGGCACGCTGGAGCATCTGTACGTGATCAGCGGCCGGGTGCGGGTGGGCCCGGCGGACAGCCCGGTGGAGCTGGCGGCGGGCGACTTCGTGCGCTACCCGGGGGACCGGCCGCATGTGTACGAGTCGCTGGACGGCGAGGAGAGCGTGGTGCACGTCGTGGTGAGTGTGCCGCGGGTGCAGCCGGGCACGGGGGCGTCGGCGGTCGCGCGTACGCATGGGGGCGTACGGCACTGAACTGTCGGCCGTACGCCCCCGGTCGGACCCGTGGGGGGAGGTTCTCAGGCCGCCGGGAGGTCGCCCTGTCCCGCGGTGGGGCGGGGGCGGGGGGCGGCGACGACGCGGGCGGCGGCGCAGGCGACGCGGCGCAGCGCGGGGGCGAAGCGGGCGGGATCGAAGCGGTGGTCGGCGACGGCGACGGAGAGCGCGGCGACCGGCTGCCCGGCCGGGCCGAGGATCGGCACGGCGACGCAGGACAGGCCGAGGACGGCTTCCTGGCGGTCGTAGGCGATGCCTTCCTGGCGGACGCGGCGCAGGTCGGCGCGGAAGCGGGCGGGGTCGGTGAGGGTGTACTCGGTGCGCGCGGGCAGCCCGGTCGCGACCGCCTCCTCGCTCGCGTCGTGGTCGAAGGCGAGGAGGGCCTTGCCGACTCCGGTGCAGTACGCGGGCTGGCGGGCGCCGATCCGGGAGGGGGAGCGGGCGGCGCGGTGGCCGTGGATCTTGTTGACGTAGACGATCTCGGTGCCGCGCAGGACGGCCAGGTGCACGGTCTCGTGGGTGAGTTCGTACAGGTCGGCGAGGTAGGGCAGGAGCCGTTCCTGGAGCAGCAGCGGAGTCGGGCCGTATACACGGTTGCCGATGTCGAAGAGCTGGGTACCCAGACGGTAGTTGCTGCCGACGCGCTCGACGAGTTCCTGGCGCTGGAGGATGCCGAGGAGGCGGAACGCGGTCGACTTGGTGAGCCGGGCGCGGCGGGCGAGTTCGCTGACGCCGATGTCGCGGTCCTCCTCGGCCAGCGATTTGAGCAGGACGAGTGCCTTGTCGACCGCGGTCTGCTGGTCGGGCGCGGCGCTCGGCCCGGCGGGCGGGTCGGCGGGCGGGGCGAGCGAAGCGGCAACAGGCATGGGGGGCTCCGGGGGAAGACGGCTACCTGACGACCATTTAAATGGACGCACGTCCAACATAGGAGACTGGCCGGTCCTTGTAAACGTCTGGTCATCGTTCAGGCAAAGCCAACTGGCCGGATCTGACGGGTCACCCCACCCTACCGACGGGTACACGAGGCCTCGGAGGTCCCTCGCGCGCTACCAAAAGAGGCAAGACAAACGCAATACGGGGCGCCCCCCAGATCCGCGACCGCGATTTCCGGCCGATCCGGAACCGGCCGCCCCGCTCCCGGGCAGTCCGGGACGAATACCCAGGATCCGGCCGTCGTGCCGCATCCCGGAACAGTCGCTGGCCGGTTCCCGGCAGGTGCCGTGTGCTGGGCCCATGCAGCAACACGACACCACCGGGTCCGAGGGGAGCAGGCCGTGACGGACCGCCTCGCCCGGATCCCCGAGCCCGCCGTCGACGTCAGTGACCGCTTCGACCTCGACCACGGGCTCGTCGACCGGACGATCTTCAGCGACCCCGCCCTCTACCGGCAGGAGCTGCGCCGCGTCTACGCGCCGAGCTGGCTGTTCCTCGCGCACGAGAGCCAGTTCAGCAAGCCCGGCGACTTCTTCACCACGTACATGGGCGAGGACCCGGTCATCGTCACCCTGGGCAAGGACAGAAAGCTGCGGGCCTTCCTCAACGCCTGCCGGCACCGCGGCATGCGGGTCTGCCGCGCCGACGCGGGCGCCACCAAGGCGTTCACGTGCAGCTACCACGGCTGGTCCTACGACACCGCCGGCAAGCTGATCAACGTCCCCAACGGGGAGGACTACCCCGGCCACTTCGAGCAGGACAAGTGGGGCCTGATCGAGGTCGCGCAGCTCGACACGTACCACGGTCTGGTCTTCGCGACCTGGAACCCCGAGGCGCCGCCGCTGCCCACGGCGCTCGGCGGGCTGACCTGGTACCTGGACGCGATGCTGGACCGCGACCCGGCGGGCACCGAGGTCGTCGGCGGGGTCCACAAGTGGGTCCTGGAGGGCAACTGGAAGCTCGCCGCCGAGCAGTTCGCCTCCGACTGGTACCACGTCAACATCTCGCACGCCTCCGCGCTGATGGTCATGTCCCCCACCGGCAAGGGCCCCAAGACGGAGATCGTGCAGACCCCGGGCCGCCAGTACAGCGACCCGCTCGGCCACGGCCACGGCTTCCCGACCCACCCCAAGAGCCGCTTCGACGACCGGCTCGTGCACGACTGGTACGACTACGAGGCGCTGCGCGAACGCCTCGGCGACCCCCGCGTCGAGGGCCCGATGACGACCGGGCACGGCACGGTCTTCCCGAACTTCTCCTACCTCCCCGTCAACGGCTCCATCCGCGTCTGGCACCCCAAGGGCCCCGACAAGATGGAGGTCTGGGCCTGGACGATCGTCGACCGGTCGATGCCCGACGAGGTGAAGAACGCCCAACGGCTGTACAACCTGCGCACGTTCGGACCCTCCGGGATCTTCGAGCAGGACGACGGCGAGAACTGGAGCGAGGTGCAGGCCACCGCGCACGGCTTCGTGTCCGGCGGGATGACCCTCAACTACCAGATGGGCATCGGACTCGAGACCGAGGACGGCGTCCACCCCGGCACCACCGGACGCCTCTACAGCGACGGCGCGGCGCGCGGCTTCTACGCCCGCTGGCGCGACCTGATGAACACGCCCGCCTGGCACGAGAAGGAATCCTGATGAGCACGACCAGCACCGGTATCCGGGTCGCCGAGGTGGGCGACATCGAGGAGGGCGAGGCGCTCCAGGTCCCCGCCGAGACGGCCGGCCACACCGACGCGATCGCCGTCTTCCACGACGACGGCGCCTACTACGCCCTCGACGACACCTGCACCCACGGCGCGGCCTCCCTCGCCGACGGCTGGATCGAGAACGGCGAGGTGGAGTGCCCCCTGCACAGCGCCCGCTTCTGCCTGCGCACCGGTGAACCCCAGTGCATGCCGGCCACCCTCGCCCAGCGCACCCACCGCGTCGAGGTCCGCGACGGCGGCATCTGGCTGCACCCCGGGAACGCCGAATGACCGGCCCCGTCGCGGTGATCGGCGCGGGCCTCGCCGCCGTCTCCTTCTGCGACACCCTGCGCGCCCAGGGCTACGACGGCGAGCTGACCCTCTACTCCGCCGAACCCGGACTCCCTTACGACCGGCCCCCGTTGAGCAAGGACGTGCTGCTCGGCAAGGCCGCCCGCACGGACGTCCTGCTGCGCCCCGAGCCGTGGTACGAGGAGCAGCGCGTCACCCTGCGCGCGGGCACCCCGGTGCGGGCGATCCGCCCGGCCGAGGCCGCCGTGGAACTCGCCGACGGGACCCTGGCCGGCGCCGCCACCGTCGTCCTCGCCACCGGCGGCACCCCCCGCGCGCTGCCCGTGCCCGGCGGCGACGACCCGGACGTGCACACCCTGCGCACCTGGGAGGACGCCGAGCGGCTGCGGGCGCGGCTGCTGCCGGGGACCCGGGTCGCGGTGGTCGGGGCCGGGCTGATCGGCGCCGAGACGGCCGCCGTCGCGCGGGCGCTGGGCTGCGAGGTCACGCTGATCGACCCGGTCGCGGTGCCGCTGGCGCCGGCCGTCGGGGAACTCCTCGCCGGGGTGCTGCACGGCCGGCACACCGCCGAGGGCATCGAGGTCATCACGGCGGGCGTGGAGCGCGTCGAGCGCTGGGACGGACTCTCGCTGCACCTGACCGGGGGCGCCGGGACGGTCGTCGCCGATGTGGTGGTGGCCGGCATCGGCATCCGCCCGGCGACCGGGCTCGCCGAGGCGGCGGGGCTGCGGGTGGACGACGGGGTCGTCGTCGGCGCCGGACAGCGCACCTCGCATCCGCACGTCCACGCCATCGGCGACGTGGCCCGCCGGGGCCCGCGCCGGCACGAGCACTGGGAGGCCGCCCAGCACAGCGGGCAGGCCGCCGCGTACGGCCTCCTCGGGCTGCCGGCGCCTTCTGCCGGCGCCTCGTGGTTCTGGTCCGACCGGCACGGCTCGCGGCTCGAAGCCGTGGGGAGCATGGCGGACGCCGAGCGGACGGTGGTGCGCGGGAGCGTCGAGAGCGGGGCGTTCACGGTGTTCGGGCTGCTCGGGGAGCGGCTGGTGGCGGCGGCGGCCGTCGACCGGCCGAAGGACGTGAAGGCGGCCCGGCGGATCGTGGACCGGGGGGTGGCCGTCGACGCGGGGACGCTCGCGGACGAGGGGGCGGATCTGCGGGGGCTGCTGAAACGGTGAGGATCTCCGGATCGCCCTGCGTGGCACCGCAGTTCCCGGCGCCACGGGCCCCGTACGCCGGAGAACTTTCTCCACCCCTTGTCCACACCCCGACGTGCCGCACACCGGCACACGCACTCCCCGAACCACCCCCCGCCGCGCTGGAATAGCTCCCGGCGCGGCCCTCAGGAGGACTCAACGATGAGCATCGAGACGGTGTCCGACACCGAACTCCGGCTCCACTTCGAGGTGCAGCGTCTGTACGCCGTCGAGGCGCGGCTGCTCGACCAGCACCGGTACGCCGACTGGCTGGAGCTGCTCGCCGAGGATCTGCACTACTGGGCGCCGGTGCGCACCAACCGGCTGCGCCGGCAGCAGGCGCTCGCCGACGGGGCACCGGGCGAGGTGGCCATCTTCGACGAGACGAAGGCGAGCCTGGCCTGGCGCATCCGCCGCTTCGACTCGGGGATGGCCTGGGCCGAGGACCCGCCCTCACGCACCCGGCACCTGATCACCAACGTCCTCGTCGAACCCGGCGAGGAGCCGGACACCTACACGGCGACCTCCGACTTCCTGTGCTACCGCAACCGGCTGGAGCGCGAGGTGGACCTGTACGCGGGCGGCCGTACGGACGTGCTGCGGCGCGCCGGGGACGGCCGGCTGCTGATCGCCCGCCGCACGATCCTGCTCGACCAGAACGTCCTGCTCGCCAAGAACATCAGCACCTTCCTGTGAACCGGAGCCCGTTCGTGACTGAAGAAACCACCGAGGTGAAGCTCGTCGAGCACACCGTGCGCACCACGCTCGGGACGATCGCGGTGAGCGAGGCCGGCGCGGGGCCCGCGCTGGTGATGCTGCACGGCGGCGGCCCCGGCGCGAGCGCGGTCGCCAACTACCACCAGAACCTCCCGGAGCTGACCCGCCGGTTCCGGGTGATCCTGCCCGACCAGCCCGGTTTCGGCGGGAGTTACCGGCCCACCGAGGAGGAGCTGGACGCCCGCTCGATCACCGAGATCACCGTGGACGCGCTGCTCCAGACGCTGGACGCGCTCGGGGTGGACCGCTTCGACCTGCTGGGCAACAGCCTCGGCGGCGCGGCGGCGATCGCGACGGCCCTCGAAGTCCCGGACCGGGTGCGGAAGTTGGTGCTGATGGCGCCGGGCGGCGGCTGGCTGCCGTTCGGGCCGACCCCGACCGAGGGCCAGAAGGCCATGTTCCGGTACTACAACGGGGAGGGGCCGACGCTGAAGAAGATGCGGGACTTCATCGGCGTGATGACGGCCGAACCCAAGCGCTGGGCGGACACCGCGCAGGCCCGCTACGAGGCGTCCCTCGACGAGTCGCACATCGCCTTCTACCACCGCTACAACGCGTCCTTCGCCAAGCGGCACGGCATGGACCCGCTCTGGCAGCGCGTGCACAAGATCAAGGCGCCGACACTGCTGCTGTGGGGCCGCGACGACCGCACGATCACCCTCGACGGCGCGCAGCTGATGCTCAAGCAGATCCGCGACGTCCAGCTGCACGTCTTCGGCGGCTGCGGCCACTGGGTGCAGGTGGAGCGGCAGGCCGAGTTCGAGCGCCTGGTCACCGACTTCCTCAAGGAGAGCTGACTCATGAGCTGGCTGGACGGCGACGTCGCGCTCATCACCGGCGGCGGATCGGGCATCGGGCGCGCGGTCGCCCTGCGCTTCCTCGACGAGGGCGCGCGGGTCGCGATCTTCGGCCGCAACGCGGAGCAGCTCCAGGACGTCGTCGAGGCGGCCGGCGACCTCGGCGAGCGGATGCTGACGATCTCCGGGGACGTACGCGAACCCGACGACCTGCACCGCGCGGTGGCGGCGACCGTGGAGCGCTTCGGCCGGCTCGACGTGCTCGTCCCGAACGCCGGGATCTGGGACTACCACCGCAGCGTGACCCGCCTCGACGGCAAGCAGCTCGCGGACACCTTCGACGAGTTGTTCGCGGTCAACGTCAAGGGCTACGTCCTGACGGTGGAGGCGGCCTGGCGCGAGCTGATCGCCTCCGGCGGCAACATCGTCATGACCCTCTCCAACGCCTCCTTCCACACCGACGGCGGCGGCGCCCTCTACACCGCGAGCAAGCACGCCTGCCTGGGCCTGGTCCGGCAGTTCGCGTACGAGCTGGCACCGAAGGTCCGCGTCAACGGCGTCGCCGTCGGCGGCATGCGCACCCAGCTGCGCGGCCCCGCGAGCCTCGGCCTGGAGAACCGCACGCTGGCGGAGTCCTTCGCCCGCAACGAGGCGGCGGGCCTCGCGCCGGAACCGCTGATCCCGCTGTACGACTCCAGCGTCGAGCCGGAGGACTTCACCGGTCCGTACGTCCTGCTGGCCTCGCGGGTCAACAGCGGGACGGTGACGGGGGCGGTGATTCCGGCGGACGGGGGGATCGCGGTGCGGGGGTTCCGGACGGCGGCGGGGGGAGCGGCGCTTTGAGCGAAGCGTCGTTGATTTCCTTATTTTCCTTACGCCGTCGGGTTGTTGACGCTGCTGCTGTAGCTACTGCCGTTGCCGCTGTTGACGCACCCCAAAAGTTGTTGAAAATTACCGCACTCCTGAACTTCCCCGTACGAGAGCCCCTTTGAAGGAGCCGACGCCAATGGCCGCCGTCGACATCAGCCCCGCCACGGCGCTGCACCGCAGAGCCCGGTCGTCCACCGCCGCCGCCCTCGTCTACGAGGGCCGGGAGATATCCGCCGCCGAACTCGCCGCCACCGCATCGGAGTTGGCCACCGGGCTGACCGAACGGGGGCTGCGCAGGGGCGACCGGATCGCCTATCTCGGCCTCAACAGCGTGACCTTCTTCGAGACATTCCTGGCGGCGGCGCACCTAGGGGCGGTCTTCGTACCGGTCAACTTCCGGCTGGCGGCCGAGGAGGTGCGGCACATCCTCGTCGACAGCGGCGCCCACACGCTGGTGGTGGAGGAGGGCCACCGCGAACTCGTCGAGCCGATCCTGGCGGCCACCCCCGTGCGGGACCTGCTGCTGGTCGACACGGACCCGTCCTGCCCCGCCACCGACACCCCGCCGGACACGTGGACTCCGCTGTCGACCTTGCTCGGCTCCGGCCGCCCCGCGGGCAACCGCACCCCCCTGTACGACGACGACCTCGCGATCCTCATGTACACCTCGGGGACGACGGGCCGCCCCAAGGGCGTGATGCTGACCCACGGCAACATCTGGTGGAACGCGGTCAACGTCGACAGCGTCGTCGACACCCGCTCCGACGACGTGAACCTCGCCAACGCCCCCCTCTTCCACATCGGCGGCCTCAACGCCCTGACCCTGCGCACCCTGCTGCGCGGCGGCACGGTCGTCCTGCGCCGCGGCTACCACCCCGAGCAGTGCCTGGAGGACCTGGTACGGCACCGGGTGACGAGTTTCTTCGCGGTGCCGGCGATGTACGCGGCCCTGTCCCGCGTCCCCGGTTTCACCGCCGCCGACCTCAGCGGTCTGCGCGCCGCGATCGTCGCCGGCGCCCCCGTCCCGCCCCAGCTGATCAAGGACTACGCCGAACAGGGCGTCCTCCTCCAGCAGGCGTGGGGCCTCACGGAGACGGCGCCCTTCGCGACGTACCTCCCTGCGGGCCTGACCCGCGAAAAAACCGGTTCCGCCGGCGCCCCCATGCCCTACACCGAGGTCTGCCTCACCCACCCCGGCACCGGCGCCCGCGTCCACGACACCGACGCCCGCGGCGAGATGTGCGTCCGCGGCCCCAACGTCACCTCCGGCTACTGGAACAACCCCGACGCGACGCGCTCCGCGTTCGACGACGCCGGCTGGTTCCACACCGGCGACATCGCCCACCGCGACGCCGACGGCCACTACTACATCGTCGACCGCCTCAAGGACATGATCATCTCGGGCGGGGAGAATGTGTATCCGGCCGAGGTGGAGAGGGTGCTGGCGGCGCATCCGGAGATCCTGGAGGCGGCGGTGCTCGGCGTCCCCGACCCGAAGTGGGGCGAGACGGTACTGGCGGTGCTGACGTGCGCGGCGGGGACTCGGCTGACGCTGGAGGAGGTGCGGGAGTTCACCGGCCGGCATCTGGCCCGCTACAAGCTGCCTACTCGGGTGCTGATCGCGGAGGAGCTGCCGCGCAATGGGAGCGGGAAGCTGGCGAAGGGGGAGCTGCGGAGGTGGGTGGATGGGCAGGGGGTGGGGGTTGGGTGAGGTTGGCGGGGGCTTGGTGTGCTGGGGCGGTTCGGCTCGCTGAGTCGATGACGTACTGAAGCGGGTCGGTGTGCTGAAGTCGCGGATGTGGACTGGCTGTTCGGTCTGCTGAGGTGGCTCGGTTCGCTGAATTTGCCGGTGAGTGTCGGCTGTTCGGTTCGCTGAAGTCGCGCTTGCTTCGCTGGAAGCGTTCGGTGGGGTGAGGTGGCTTGCTTCGCTGAAGCCGGCGATGCGCGCCAGTCGTCCGGTCCGCCGAGGTCGATCGCTTCGCTGAAGTCGCCGATATGGTCCGGCCGTTCGGTTCGCCGAGGCCGGCGGGCCGCTGACGCCGCCGCCCCTCGCCCCCAGTTCCCGGTCCCCGTCCCTCGGCCCCCTCCAGACCCACCCCCACCCCTCGTCCCCACCCCCGTGTCCGCACGGGGCCGGGCCGCACTCACCCGTGGAGCCCGAACCATGGCCCTCCTCCTCGATACCGCTTCGCTCCCGCCCGTGCCGTCCCTGGGCGACGGGTGGACGCTGCGGCCTGCCGGCGACTCCGGCAACGACGATCCCGTCGGCGGCGCTTCCTCCGGGGAGGCGTCCGCCGGCAATGCCCCCTCTTCCAGCGCCGTACCCCCCAGCGGCAGCGCCCCCGCACGGGGCGCCCGTGTCTATACAGCCATCCGGGACGGCGGGCCGGACGTACTGCTGGAGATCCACCGCGTACCGCGCCACCCGATATGCCTGTGCTACCCGTTCGGCGCACACGACCTGGCCGTAGAGATCACGCTGCCGACCGGTACGAGCACAGCACCGGCCGCCGATCTGCTCCGCGCGCTGACCCCAGCCCTCTTCACCGCCGAGCCCCGCTGCCGCAGAATCGTCGCCGCCCCCGCCGAGGACGACACCCCGGCACAGGAGGCCCTGGAAACGGCGGGCTTCCGCAGGATCACGGAGGCGGACCTGCCCGGCGGCACCACGGTGATCCTGTACGCGGCCGAACCCCCGTCCGTAGCCACGCTCTCCACGGCCCTGGACGACATGCCCCACTAGGGCCTGTCCGGCGGATCAGGCTGGCCGACAGCGAACGGTGTCTGACCGGCTTACCCGAGCGGGGTCTGGTGCGTGCAGCTGCAAGGCGGAGGAGGGAGTCGACGCGGAGCGTCGGCGACCGACGACAACGCCGCAGATGTGCGTGCCAGGGCCCGCGACCCCAGCAGGATCCGCCGGACAGGCCCTAGACCGCACCTCTCCCCCCACAAGCTGGAGGGCCGCCCCGAAACCCCGGGCCGGCCCTCCAGCCACACCCGGCAAGACCGCCAAGGGTTCCCCCCTGATCCTCCGTCACACCCTCGCTACGCGTGTAACAGCAACGTATTAGCGCCAGACCGACCGGAACGCGGCCCCGAACCGGTCACTCCTGAAAGGCAGCACCGACAGCAACGACCAATACCGAGACTGAGGAATCCGATGCGCGTTCACAAGGCCACCTTCGCCGCCCTCGCCCTCGCCGCAAGCCTCTCCCTGACGGCATGCCAGAGCGGCAGTGACAGCAAGAGCTCCACGTCGTCGACGCCCGCCGGATCCGCTGCCTCGGAGAGCTCGACGACGGACGGCACGACGACAACTGGCTCGACGACGGCCGGCGGCTCGAACGCCACCCCCGAGGGCGGCACCCAGAACTCCGCACAGACCTCCAACGGCAAGGCCCCCGAAACCGGCACCGGCTCCCAGCAAGGCACCAAGACCTCCAAGTGCCGCACCAACGGCCTGACCATCACCGCCCTGGACACCACCATCGACGGCGACCCCACCGCCAGCGTCGCCGTGACCCTCAAGAACAGCGGCACCAGCACCTGCACGGTCTCCGGCTACGCGGGCGTGGACCTCAAGACCAACGCGGGCACGATCTCCGCCAAGCGCACCGGCCAGGAACCCGCCTCCGCCACCCTCAAGCCCGGCCAGTCGGTCTCCTTCGGCATCAACTACCCCTTCAACAAGACCGGCGGCTCCGGCATCCGCATCACCGGCCTCCTCGTGACCCCGCCCGACGAGACCAAGACGGTCACCCTCGCCTGGCCCGGCAGGGCCAGCCTCCCCGTCACCGAGAACGGCGGCGGCGCCGACGTCACCGTAGGCCCGATCGGCAGCGCGGGCCAGGGCGGCTGAACACCTCCGAACACGACAAGGGCCCCGTCAACTCAACTTGACGGGGCCCTTGTTCGTACACACCCGACGTCACCGCACCCGCCCACCAGACAACTGCGGCCACGCCCAGCGGATCCGGACCAGCGCCGCGATGACACCGATACCGAAGAGACCCGCGCCGATGGAGGCACTGCGCAGCAGAACGCTGACCGCCACCGCGAAGAGCACCAGGCTCCCCGAGACGATCACTTGCCGCCGGGGATCCTCGAACTTCCAGAACCCGAGAAGAGAGAACCCGATCCAGATGCCGAGCGCGACGAAAGGTATGACCGCCACGGCCCCCTCCTTCTCGAACACCCGCCCCCTAGGCCCACGACGAGATACACCGCCCCGGAGCCCATCTCTCCAAGCAACGAGCAGCCCACCAAAGGAAGTTCCCCACCCGCCGACGAGAGCAGCACGATACGCCGGTGCTGATCACACAAGCTCACCAAGAAACCTGACGCCTGATCAGCGAGCGGTGAATCCACCGTCGATCGCGAGGGCCGCGCCCGTGATGAACGAGGCCTCGTCGCTCAACAGAAACGCCACGAACGGGGCGATCTCCTCGGGCCGCGCGATGCGGTTCACCGGATGCATGGCCGAGATCTGCGCGACAGCCTCGTCACTGGTCAGCATCGACCCACGGGCCAACGGCGTATCGACACCCCCGGTGGTGATGGCGTTGACCCGCACCCCCTGCTCGGCCACTTCGAGCGCGACGGCCCGGGTCAGCCCCACGACCGCATGCTTGGCGGCAACATACGGAGCGACACCGGGCAGCGCGACGACCCCCATATTGGAGGCGTTGTTGACGATCGCCCCACGAGTCTTGAGCACCTCCGGTATCTGATGCTTGAGACAGTTGAAAACGCTGGTGACGTTCTGCGTGATCTCAGCACTCCAGTCGGCGCCATCGATATCGGACACCGCCCCGGAAGCATTGATGGACCCGGCATTGTTGAACGCCCCGTCCAGACCACCGAATTCAGAGAGCGCCGCAGCGACCAGCGAGGCGGCATCAGCCTCGACAGAAACATCGGCGGGAACAAAAATCGCCCGCCCACCCGCAGCCCGAATACTCTCGGCAGCCCCTTCACCGACATCCTTACGCCGGGCCCCGATAACAACAGCAGCCCCTTCAGACGCAAGCCGCCGCGCAACAGCAAGCCCAATACCGGAAGAGCCCCCGGTGACGACAAAAACCTTCGAGTCCAAGCGGGAAGACATGAAGAAACCTTTCAAAAAGAGCTGACATCAGCGGGATCGCCCGGGCCCGGAACACGACCACCTCCATGAGACTGCCGCAAGACGACAACCAGATCTGGCGGATATCAGACCTCACGTTGCAGCCGCGCAAGGGGCGACGAGACCTCGGGCCCCCTGACGGGGCACGACAGCGTTCCCGAGATCCGCAGCCCTACACAGAGGTTTCGTCCCACTCGAATTCCAGCCCCGCCTCCCAAGCTGTCCGCGCCATACCAACCCGAGTCCGCTCACCGAACTTGCGACCGATCCCGCACAGATGGTCTTCGACCGTATGAACGCGCCCCGGATCGCCGAGAGCCACAAAAGCCCCTCACTGGTGGTGATCATGGTGAGGCCGATGTCCCCGAAGACCGTCACCGGCCGCTCTCCGTTCTGCGGAGTCGCTCGCCGTGCTCAGCCAGCGTCCGGCCGGCCCCAGAGCATCATCGACCAGCGCGGTACGGTCTGCATCGCGTCCCCCGCCACCTCAAACCGGTGGCGTCCTCGCCCCCACGCAGTCACACGGAGACCCGCTCCTCCAGATCACCGGAGCATCGGCACGTGCCGCCAGGTCATCCCCGTCATCCGGCTCACGGCCGGTTTCCTGCCCGCGCAAGCAACCCGGACGCTCCGGTGCGGGGACCCGCGCAAGTTCCCCCTCAAAACCGCCCGATGAATTGACCAGTCGACCAGCCTCCCTGCTGAACAATGCGCCGCGCGCGGAACATCGCTCTCAGCGCGCCGGGACACCGGCGGACAGATCGACTGGAGAACAGCGCATGCTTGACACCCCCACCACCGGAGCGACCCGCCGCAGGCGGGCCTCGCTGGCAGGCTTCTCGCTGGCGCTGGCCGGCGCGCTCGTGGCCCTCACCCCGATGAGCGCAGGCGCCGCGACCCTGCCCACCGACGAGCAGCTGCTCGCGCGGTGCAACCAGGCGGACTTCTGCAAGTTCACCGCGACCTCGCTGGGAGAGGGCTTCTACGGCGACGAGCACAACGTCGGCCCGACGGTGAACAACTGCGGCGGCACCGTCACCCGCACCTGGGGATGGTCGGAGACCACCGGCCAGCAGACCAGCGCCAGCGTCTCCGCCTCGCTGGCCTCAGCCCTGTGGGAGCCGATCAACGTCTCCGTGTCCGCCACGTTCGGCAGGACCTTCGAGAGGAACAGCACCGTCTCCGACTCGTACTCGCAGACGATGTCGCCGTACACCACGGCGTGGGTCACCCGGCGTACCGGCGCGGCGGTCATCACGGGCGATTGGGAGCTGCACTTCGGCAGCCGCTACTTCGGCCACTTCATCTGGTACGACAAGAACTACTCGTCCAAGGTCGGCAACCCCAACTACGACGAGATCAACCTGCACTACCGGACGATGAGCCCCGCCGAGATCAGGCAGCACTGCCCTGAGGCCGGCTCCCCGAACGTGACGGCCTTCAACAGCACGCGCGTCATCAAGCCGGCGCACGGGTTCAGCCAGGTCCTCGGCTGGCCCGGCGCCTCGCAGAAGGGGCCCGTCTCGGGCGACGGCAGCTCCAGCAGCTGACGAGCGGTCCGGCCGAACGGCCGGCGGGAGGGGCATCCGGGGTTCACCGGGTGCCCCTCCCCGTCGTCTCTCTCCGAGCAGGCGCCAGATCCAGTTCTTCCTGATGCTCAGTGCGCTCACCGGGTCGCAGGACCGCAACGGAATCCCGGCTCCCCCGCTGCCCGGCAGGAGCCGGCCGCATGCGTCAGGGGCCGGGAAGCTCCCGACCCCTGACACGTGCTGCACAGAATCCCGCCTACTTCACGGTGCGATACGCGTTACTGATCGTGCCGTCATAAGTGTTGCCCTCGGTATCGGCCAGAGCGGCCTTGAAGGAGACCGTGCCGGTCTGCTTCGGGTGGGTGAGGGTGAGGTGGCGCCCGCCGGAGGCGTCCGTGCGGACCTCGACGGGCTTCCAGGTGCGACCGCCGTCGTAAGAGACCTTCACGGACAGCGACTTGAGGTGACCCTTGACGGCCGCCGCGCCCTGCACCACGACCGGGACGTCGAACCGCTGCCCGGCCTTGGCGGTGGCGGTCGGGCTCAGCGCCGGCGCGAAGCGGACGACGGAGAGTGCGAGCGCCTTCGCGCGGCCGGTCTCGGCGACGTACTCCGAGCTGAAGGTCCAGGCCGCGCTGACCTGGTCGCTGACCTGGTAGGTGCTCAGGCTGCGGGTCGACGTGGCGGTCAGCGTGTACCGGGTCTTCTCCTTCGGCAGGCCGCTGCGCGGGCCCAGGCCGCAGGCGTCCTCGGTGGTGCTGAGGTAGGTCTTGCCCGCCGCCGTGAGCACGGTCTTCATCCGGGCGAAGGAGTCGAAGGTGTAACGCCCGTCGGAGACCAGCGAGTTGCACACGACGTAGCTGTTGCCGAACCGGTAGCCGCCGACGCCGATGTCACTGGCGAGGACGGGACCGAACACCCCCTTGTTCCATGTCTCGCGGTAGGTGCCGCCCGGCTGGTAGCGCTTGCTCTTCAGCGTGTCGATGTACGTGTACGCCTGCTTCTCCGCACCGCGGTTGAGCTGGAGCTGGAACCTCCAGCGCAGGTCGTCGTCCGCCGACACGTAGGCCGTGACCCGGTCGGCCGGCACGCTCCACACGGCGCCCGTGGTGCCGGGGACGGGAAGGCCGTCCAGCTCCGGGTAGCCGGGGGTCTGCCATGTGCCGACCGGTGTGGCCTGGCTGTCCTTGACCGTGCTGCCGACCGCGAAGTCGATCCTGGCCAGCGAGGACGCCCGCACGGTGTGGGTGAGTCCGTCGAAGAAGGAGCCCCGGCGGCTGACCACGACGTGGTACTGCGGCTTGGTGCCGCCCCTGTCCCAGACGCCGGCGACCTGCGCGAGGAACGTGGCGCCGGGCGCGCTCGGCCCGACCTGGGCGAGGGTGGGGGAGTCGCCGTTGAAGTAGTAGCCGCTGGCGTAATTGTTCGCCGCGGTGCTGCCCTTGGCGGCGAACTTGACCACCGGATTGACTGCGGCGGCCTGGGGATCGGGTGTGGTGACCTTGATCTCCTTGGCCTTGCGCGCGTCGAGGACCAGGGTGGTGTCCTTGGTGAGCGAGAGGTGGGGCGCGACCATCACGGTGCCCCGGCCCATGAGGTCCTGGATCACGTCGTCCACCACGTAGTGCCCCTTGGGCAGCCGCAGCGTGGCCTTGAAGTCGTTGTCGGTGTCCCGCTCGTAGGGGTACCAGACCTTGCCGCTCTCCTTCGAGACGACGGTGGCCTGGCCCGCGTCCGGGGCCTTGCCGTTCCTGCCGATGGTCTTGACGGTGAGGTTGTAGGACTCGATCTCGCGGGTGACGAGCGCGGGGGTGCGCACGACGGTCTTGCCGTCAGTGGCGGTTATCGCGCCGGAGTACACGCCGTCCTTGGTGCCTTTGCGGGTGTCGGCGGTGGCGGTCGCGGTGGCGGTGGCGCCCGCGGGGACGGTGAGGGTGGCCGGGGAGACGGTGAAGACGCCCGGGGCGCCGGTGGCGGAGAGATCGAGGGTGACCGGGGTGGTGCCGGTGTTGCGGTAGGTGAGGGTCTTGGTGACGGCGGTGTCGTCGTCGTGGGGCCAGGCCTGGGTGCCGAAGCCGAGGGAGGCGGGCTCGGCGACGACGCTCTGGGTGACGGCCCGGGTCAGGTCGACCCGGCCGGAGCCCTGTTCGTACGCGGTCAGCTTGGTGTCGGCCTTGACCGAGCCCATCAGCGCGGCCTTGAGCCGGTCGCCCTTCCAGTCCGGGTGCTCCTGGGCGAGGATCGCGGCGGCCCCGGCGACATGCGGGGTGGCCATCGAAGTGCCGGACATCGTGACGTAGCCGCTCTCGGCCGCCGAACCCGCGTTCCTGGCCGCCGCCGCGGTGATGTCCACGCCGGGCGCGGAGATGTCGGGCTTCATACCGTCGTCGACCGCCGGGCCCCGGCTGGAGAAGGGGGCGAGGGCGTCGTGGTGGTCCACGGCGGCCACGGTGAGCGCGGCGGCGGCGCTGCCGGGCGTGCCGATGGTCTCGTCGCGCGGGCCCGAGTTGCCCGCGGCGATGACGAACAGCACACCCTTGGACGCCGACAGCGTGTTGACGGCCTTCTCCATCGGGTCGACGCCCGCGGTGTCGGTGCCGCCCAGGCTCATGTTGACGACCTTGGCGCCCTGCTCCGTCGCCCACTGCATGCCGGCGATGATGCTGGAGTCGCTGCCCCCGAGGTCGTCGAGCACCTTGCCGATCAGCAGCTGGACCCCGGGCGCGACACCCTTGTACTTCCCGCTGCTCCTGGCTCCCGATCCGGCGATGGTGGACGCCACATGGGTGCCGTGCCCCACCGTGTCGTCGGTGCCGCCGGGTCCCATGAAGGCCCTGGAGGCGACGATCCTGCCCTTCAGGTCCGGGTGGGTGGCGTCCACGCCGCTGTCCAGGACGGCGACCTTGACGCCCTTGCCGTCGTACCCGGCCTTCCACGCGGTGGGCGCGCCGATCTGGACCGTGCCGGTGTCGGCGCCCGGGTCGCCCTCGGCGGGCAGCGGGGTGGCCTTCACCCTGCCGTCGAGCCAGATGTGGTCCACCCCGGGAGCCGTGGTCACGGCGCCGTCGGCGCTCTCCGTCTCGGTGAGCGCCTGCCAGACCTCCCCGGTGTCCTGCTTCTGCGCGGTCAGCGCCTGGCCGCGCACGGCGGGCAGCTGGCGCTCCACCTTGGCGTCCGCCGCGACGAGTGCCTTCTTGACGTCGGCCTGCTCGTCCTGGCCGCCCTGGTACGACACGATCAGCGGCAGCTGCTTGCGGCGGGCGTCGTCGTACCCGTCCGCGACCAGCTGGGTCACGTCGAACAGCCGGCGGTCCAGCCTTCCGCTGCTCAGCAGCTTCAGCGCGTCCGTCGGGACGACGTAGGTGTGTCCGCCGATGAGCTGCGTCGCGTAGCCGATCCCCTTGCGGGCCTTGGCCTGGTCCACTCCGACGACCCGCCCGTCGCGGTCCACCCCGACGGTGTCGCCGGTGACCAGGGTGACGTGTGTGGTGGCCCCGGTCACCCTGCCCGGTGTCTCGGCCGCCGCGTTCGGTGCCGCCGTGGTGAGGGCGGCGGTGGCGGTGAGCCCGGCCACCGCCAGCAGCGCGGCCGTGCCGTACGCCACCGTCCCTCGGCTGTGCCGTTTCAGTCTGTGCTTGTTCCGCAACGAACGTCTCTCTTCCCCGGGTTCCGGATTCGACGGGTATCCCGTATCCGGACCGAGTTTTGAGCAGCGGAACATTGGTCAGTAGCTCCTCCCGGGCACTGACCAACGCGTATGAGGGCGGGGGGCCGGCTGGTCCCCGAAAACAATCAAGGGGTCACATCAGATTCCTCTGATATGACCCCTGACCTGCGTCGAAGCAAGTCGGGACGACAGGATTTGAACCTGCGACCCCTTGACCCCCAGTCAAGTGCGCTACCAAGCTGCGCCACGTCCCGATGCACCGCCCCACGAAACCCCGTGGAAGCACGCGAGACAGGACTCTACCCCACCTTCCCGGGTACGCCGAAAGCGGCGCCGAGGCGGGAGAATCGGGGGATGAGCGAGACAGCGGTGGGACGGGACCGGGACGAGGAGGGGCGGGCCCGCAGCGCGCGGCCCCGCGACGGGCTGGGGCGCCCCCTGCCGTACGGCGCCCAGGGCGTGGCCCGGCAGCCGGAAGGCGTGGTCCGGGACCCCGCCGAGACCGTCGCCGAGGCCCAGGCCCTGCTCGACGCCGGGAAACCCTTCCACGCCCACGAGGTCTTCGAGGACGCCTGGAAGACCGGCCCCGAGGAGGAGCGGCCCCTGTGGCGGGGGCTCGCGCAGCTGGCCGTGGGGCTGACGCACGCCGCCCGGGGCAACCCGACCGGCGGGGCCCGGCTGCTGCGGCGCGGGGCGGACGTCGTCGCGGGGTGGACGGGGCCGTCGTACGGGATGGATCTGGAGGGGGTGGTGGGCTGGGCGCGGGGGCTCGCGGACGAGGTCGCGGCGGACCGGGGGTCGGTGGACGCCGGCAGGTCGGCGCCTCGGCTGCTGAACCGGCCATGACATCAGCTGATCGCATAATCGGCTGCCCCCTCACTCACCCCACCCCCACTGTCAGTCCCATACGGCAGACTCGACCCGTGCGAGAGATTCATGTCATCGGTATCGGTGCGGGCGACCCCGAGCAGCTGACGCTGCAAGCGGTCAGGGTCATGCGGGCAACGGACGTGTTCTTCGTCCTGGAGAAGGGCGAGGCGAAGAGCGACCTCACCGGCCTGCGCAGAGAGCTGCTGGCGGCGCATCTGCCGGAGGGGTCGTACAGGGTGGTGCACGCGCGGGATCCCGAGCGGGACCGGGCGGCGGGCGGCGCCGCCTACTCGCCGGCGGTGGGCGACTGGCGCAGCGCCCGCGCGGAGATCTACGAACGGCTGATCGCCGAGGAACTGGCCGAGGGCGAGAGCGGCGCGTTCCTGGTGTGGGGCGATCCAGCGCTGTACGACAGCACGCTCGGCATCCTCGAAGAGGTCCTCGCGCGCGGGAGCGTGGCCTTCTCGTACGACGTCGTCCCCGGCGTCAGCAGCGTCTCGGCGCTGGTCGCCCGGCATCGGACGGGACTGAACCGGGTCGCGCGGCCGGTGCAGATCACCACCGGGCGGCGGCTCGCGCAGGGGTTCCCGGAGGGGGTGGACGATGTCGTGGTGATGCTGGACGCGCACGCGACGTTCCGGGAGTACGCCGACCAGGACATCGACATCTACTGGGGGGCGTACATAGGCACCCCTGACGAGCTCCTCGACTCCGGTCCGATCGCCGAGGCCGCGCCCCGTATCGAGCGGGTCCGGTCCGAGGCCCGGGAGCGCAAGGGCTGGATCATGGACACGTATCTGCTGCGCCGCAATCCGAAGGAGACGTAGAGCGCTGAGCCTCACCCGATCGGCCCCACCCCGAGTGCCGGGATCCGCCCCCGGCGTGAAGGTGACCTCGTGACCGTCACCCAGGATTCCCCGCCCGCCGCCCAGCCCCCGGTGCTGGACGCGCGCCGTCGCAACGTCGTGTTCGTCACGATCGTGCTGGGCATGCTGCTCGCGGCGCTGGACCAGACGATCGTGGGGACGGCGCTGCCGACGATCGTGTCGGATCTGGGCGGCGCCTCGCACATGTCGTGGGTGGTGACGGCCTACCTCCTCGCGGAGACCGTCGCGACGGTGCTGGTCGGCAAGTTCGGTGACCTCTTCGGCCGCAAGGTCGTCTTCCAGGTCTCGGCGGTCGTCTTCATCACCGGCTCGTTCCTGTGCGGGCTCGCCACGAACATGATGCTGCTGATCGTCTGGCGGGCGGTGCAGGGCATCGGGGCGGGCGGGCTGATGGTGACGGCCATGGCGCTGATCGCCGATGTGATCCCGCTGCGCGAGCGCGGCAAGTACCAGGGCGCGATCGGCGCGGTGTTCGGGGTGGCGACGGTCATCGGGCCGCTGCTGGGCGGGCTGTTCACCGACCATCTGTCGTGGCGGTGGGCGTTCTACGTCAACGTGCCGATCGCGATCGCCGTCGTCGTCTCCGCCGCCCGGACCATCCCGGTGGTGAAGTCGGCGGCCCGCCCGGTGATCGACTATCTCGGCATCGCGCTGGTCGCGGCGGGCGCGAGCGCCCTGATCCTGGCGACGAGCTGGGGCGGCAACGAGTACGCGTGGGGCTCCGGCGTCATCATCGGCCTGTTCGCCGGCGGGGTGATCGCGCTCGGCCTGTTCTGCTGGGCGGAGCTGCGGGCCGCGCAGCCCATGCTGCCGATGCGGCTGTTCGGCAATCCGGTGTTCACGGTCTGCTCGGTGCTCAGCTTCATCGTCGGGTTCGCGATGCTCGGCGCGATGACGTACCTGCCGAGCTATCTCCAGTACGTCGACGGCGATTCGGCGACCGTCTCCGGGGTGCGGACGCTGCCGATGGTGATCGGCCTGCTCATCGCGTCGATCGCCAGCGGCAACGTCGTCAGCAAGACCGGCACGTACCGGATCTTCCCCATCGCCGGCTCGTTCGTCATGGGCGTCGGCCTGTACCTGATGTCCCTGATGGGGCCGTCGACGGGGGTCTGGCTGGAGTCGCTGTACATGTTCGTCCTCGGCACCGGCATCGGCCTGTCCATGCAGGTCCTGACGATCGCCGTGCAGAACACCGTCGCCTACGCCGACCTCGGCACCGCCACCTCGGGCGTCACCTTCTTCCGCACCCTGGGCAGCTCCTTCGGCACGGCCGTCTTCGGCACGATCTACACCAACGCCCTCGCCCCGAACCTCAAGGACGGCATCGCGGCAGCGGCGGCGACGGGGACGACGGACGCGGCGGCCGTCGCCAAGGCGGCGCTCAGCCCCGACGGCGTCCACCACCTCCCCGCCCGGGCCGCCGCGCCCATCATCGGCGCGTACGCCGACACCATCCAGACGGTGTTCCTCTGGACCGTCCCGGTCGCCGCCCTCGGCCTGGTCGTCGCCTTCTTCCTCAAACAGGTCCCGCTGCGCGACAGCGCCCGCATGGGCTCCACCGACATGGGCGAGGGCTTCGCCTCCCCGCGCGGCTCCGACTCCCAGCGGGTGCTGGAGGCGTCGGTGGCGAAGATCCTCGGCGGTACGGACCTGGAGACGGCCCGGCACATCATCCAGACCTCCGACACCCGGCTCGACATCGCGGGCGCCTGGGCGGTCATGCAGGTGTACCTCTACGAGCGGATGGTCGGCCACGCGGGCCTCGGCCTCATGGCGACCCGCCGCCACCTCCCCCCGGAGGTCCTCCTCCCCGTCTTCGACCGCATGGTCGACGAGGGCTATCTCACCCGGCACGGCGGCCTCTTCACCCATACGGAGGCGGGCGCCCGCGAAGCCGAGGTCCTCACGCGGGCGTGGGGGACCTGGCTGGAGGCGCGGGTCCAGCAGGACGTGGGGCACCCGGCGTGCACCGACCTCCACGCGGCGGTCGACTCCATCGCGAAGCGGCTGCTGGTGGAGGATCTGAACACGAGCTTGCCGCGGCGGGTGGCGGTGCCGGCGGGGGCTTGAGGGGGGCGGCGCGGGCTTGGCGGACGGAGAGGGGGGCCTCCTGCGGAGGCTTGAGGGAGCCGCGCCGGCGGAGGCTTGAGGCGGCCTACCCGACCCCGAGCCACTCCAGCGCGTCCACGACATCCCCCGCCACCGCCGCCCCCTCCGGCGCCGGCGGCCGTCGTACGATCACGACCGGCAGGCCCAGCTCCCTCGCCGCCGTCAGTTTCGCCGCCGTCGCCGCGCCTCCGCTGTCCTTCGTGACGACGACCTCGATGCGGCGGTCCCGCAACAGCTCCAGCTCCCCCTCGACCGTGAACGGCCCGCGCGCGAGCAGCACTTCGGCGTCCGGCGGCAGCGGCGGGTCGGGCGGTTCCACCGAGCGCACCACGCAGTGCACACCGGAGACCTCCGCGAACGCGGACAGGCCCAGGCGCCCGGTGGTCAGCAGCGCGCGGCGGCCGAGGGAGGGGAGCAGGGCCGCCGCTTCCGGCAGGGACCCGGTGTCGTACCAGCGGTCCCCCTCCCCCGCCGTCCAGCCCGGGCGGCGCAGCACCAGCAGCGGGACGCCCGTCGCGGCGGCGGCCCGGGCCGCGTTCGCGGTGATGCGGGCGGCGAAGGGGTGCGTGGCGTCGACGACGGCGTCCACGCGGTGCGCGCGCAGCCAGTCCGCGAGTCCTTCGGCGCCGCCGAAGCCGCCGACGCGGACCTCGCCGGGCAGCGCGGCCGGGCGGGAGACGCGGCCGGCGAGGGAGGTGGTGACGCGGACGCCGGTGCCGGTCGGGGAAGCGGCGCCCGGCCCACACCGAACGCCGGTCCGGGGAGCGGCGTCCGGCCCGCGGGCTCCGGTCAGCGCCCCAGCCAGCTCCCGCGACTCGCTCGTCCCCCCGAGGATCAGCACATGCATGACCCGAGCCTACGAGACGAGGGCCACAGCGCCCCGGGCGTGTGGATTGTTAGCCTGCGGGGTCCAGTTGATCAGGCATCCCAAGGACGGCAGATGACCGCACCCGCACCGGCCCGTTCCCTGTCCACCGGCGCCTCTTTGGAGATCACCGGCAAGGACCTGCCCGCGCTGGAGGCCGCCCGCGCCTTCCTGCCGCCGGGCACCCGCGTCAACATCACGCACCTCGGCAGCGAGGACCTGGACACCCGGGTCGGCGCGGCGCGGGCGGTGCGGCGGCTGGGCTTCGTGCCGGTGCCGCACATATCCGCGCGGCGCCTGCACTCACGGGCGGAACTGGACGAGTTCTTGGCCGCGCTGCACGCCGAGGACGCCACGGAACACGTCTTCGTCGTCGCCGGCGACCCGGCCGCGCCGTACGGTCCGTACGAGGACGCGCTCGACGTCCTCGGCACAGGGCTGCTGCCGAAGTACGGGGTCCGGGGCGTCGGCGTCACCGGCTATCCGGAGGGTCACCCGGCGGTGGACGACCGGGTCCTGTGGTCGGCGCTCACCGAGAAGGCCGCCGCGCTGGAGGATCAGGGGCTCGCCGGGAGCGTGATCACGCAGTTCGGTTTCGCCGTCGAGCCGGTGCTGGAGTGGGTCGAGCGGCTGCGGGAGCGGGATGTGCGGCTGCCGGTGCGGGTCGGGGTGCCGGGTCCCGCGGGGGTGCGGCGGCTGGTGACGTACGCGAAGCGGTTCGGGGTGGGGACGAGCGCGTCCATCGTCCGGAAGTACGGTTTCTCGCTGACCCACCTGATGGGCACGGCGGGCCCGGACCGCTTCCTGCGCGCGCTGGACGAGGGGTACTCGGCGGGGCGGCACGGGGAGGTGGGGGTGCACTTCTATACGTTCGGCGGGGTGGGGGCGACGTCGGAGTGGCTGGCGGAGTTCGGGGAACGGCGGCGGTAAGGCGTACCGGCAGCTGTGAAGGAGGCCGCTCGCCGTAAAGGGGGCGGCAACTGTGAAGGGGGCCGGTAGCTGTGAAGGGGGCCGGTAGTCGTGCAGGGGGCCGGTGAAGCTGTGCGGAAGGTTTTCCGGAAGGCCCCGCCCCCTCATCGCAGCAGCAGCTGCAACCCCCCGATGACCGTCGCCGCGATCACCAACTGCTCGAACAACCGCTGATTGATCCGGTCCACCGCCCACCGCCCCAGCACGGCCCCCGGTATCACGAACCCCACCAGCGCCAGATCCAGCAGCAGCGAACTCCCGTCGATCAGCCCGAGCCCTGCGCTGAACGGCACCTTCGTCACATTGACGATCAGGAAGAAGAACGCCGACGTCCCCAGGAACCCCAGCTTCCGGAACCCCGCCGACAGCAGGTACATCGACATGACCGGCCCCCCGGCGTTGGCGACCATCGTCGTGAACCCGCCCAGCACCCCGTACGAGCCGGCCTTGATCCGCCCCGCCCGGGTGGCGACCGCGTCCGGGTCGGCGGGCGCCTCTGACCTGCGCCGCCGCCACACCGTCACCCCCGCCATCATCAGCAGGATCGCCCCGATCGAGGTCCGCACCACCTGGTCGTCGGCCCACACCAGGAACACCGTCCCGACGACCACCCCGCCGGCGACCGCCGGGAACAGCCGCCACAGCGTGGGCCAGTGGGCGTGGCGCCGGTAGGTGAGGACGGCCAGGACATCCCCGGCGATGAGGATGGGCAGCAGGACGCCGGTCGAGGCGCGGGCCGGCAGGACGGCCGCGAAGACGGCGAGGCTGACGGTGTTGGCGCCGCTGACGGCCGTCTTGGAGAAGCCGACGAGCAGCGCGGCGAGGGCGAGGGCGGCGAATTCCCAGCCGGTGATGTGCCAGAGAGTCATGGTGTTCATCGCGTTGACCGATGCTATGCGCACGCATCTGGGGTAGGTAAGGAGCGTCTCGGCGCGTGAGAACGCGACCGAAAGCTTTCGCCCACCGCACTCCAGGAGGACATATGGCCGACGTCCACCACATTCCCGGCACCCACGGCCGGATCGCGGTGTACGACTGGCCGCACCCGTCCCCCCGCTATCTCGCCCTCCTGATCCACGGCTACGCCGAGCACCTCGGCCGCTACGCCCCTCTCGCGGAGCTTCTGCACGCCCACGGCGCGTGGGTCACCGGCCCCGACCACGCCGGCCACGGCCGCTCCGACGGCGAACGGGTCCTGGTCGAGGACTTCGAGGACATCGTCACGGACGTCGAGACGGTCACCGCCCAGGCCCGCACCGCCCACCCCGGCCTCCCGCTGGTGGTCGTGGGCCACTCCATGGGTGGCCTGATCGCGTCCCGCCTCGCCCAGCGCTACGACGGCCCGCTCGCCGCGCTCGTCCTGTCCGCGCCGGTGATCGGCGCGTGGGAGACACCGGCGAAGCTGCTGGCGTACGACGAGATCCCGGACGTCCCGATCAGCCCCGGCGCGCTGTCGCGGGATCCGGCGGTCGGGGCGGCGTATCTCGCGGATCCGCTGGTCTGGCACCGGGGGATGAAGCGGCCGACGCTGGAGGCGTTCGCGGCGACCCTGGAGAGCGTCGAGAAGGGCGGGGCGATCCGGGCGCCGGTGCTGTGGCTGCACGGCGCGGAGGACCGCCTCGTCCCTCTCTCCGGCTCCCGCCCTGGGGTGGAGCGGTTGAGCGGGGGGCCGCTGAGCGAGGGCTCCCTGAACAGGGGCTCGCTGACCGAGCGGATCTATGCGGGGGCGCGGCACGAGGTGTTCGCGGAGACCAATCGGGACGAGGTGTTCGGGGAGGTCATCCGTTTCCTGGACGGGGTGGTGTGAGGGAGTCCGCTGGGCGGGGTTCGGCAAATACGTCTCCTGTACGTCTCCTGGGTTTCCTGGGCGGGGTCAGGCGAGCGCGTCTCTTGAGCGGGGTCCGGCGAGCGCTTCTGCTGGGCGGAGTGCGGTGAGCGCGGCCGACACGAGGGTCCCTACGCCTGGTACGAGCACCGAGAGGTCGGGGGCGAACAACGGGCTGTGGTTCGCAGGCGCGTTGGCGAGTTTCTCACCCAACTCCTCACCCGCCGCAGCCTCCCAGACATCGGCCGGGGTGCAGGTGACGTACCAGTAGTCGTACGGCACCCCTTCCGGCGCCAGCAGGGAGAAGTCCTCGCTGCCCATGACCGCGCCGAAGTCGAACACGGTTCCGGCGCCGAAGAGCCGGCGGTGCGCCTCGGCCACCCGGCCGTCGAGCGCGGGATCGTTGACGGTCGTCGGGAAGCTGGAGGAGATCTCGATGTCCGCCGGGGCGGGACAGCCGGCCGCCGCGCACTCCCCGTCGACGATCCGCCGGATCACATCGAGCACCTTGGCACGCGTACGGCCGTTCTGCGTACGGAGGTTGAGGGCGAGGCGGGCCTCGGCGGGGATGATGTTGTGGGTGGTCCCGGCATGGAAGGCACCGACGGTGAGCACCGCGGATTCGCTCGCGGGCAGCTCACGGGCGACGACGGTCTGGAGCCGGGTGACGATGTAAGCGGCCGTCACGACCGGGTCGACGGCGGCCTCGGGACGCGAGCCGTGCCCGCCGAGTCCGTGGATGACAACGTCGATGTCGTCGGCGGCCGACATGGTCAGCCCCGGGGTGTGCGAATAGAACCCGGCGAGCCCGGGAGCGGTGTGCTGTCCGAACAGCACGTCAGGGCGCGGGAACCGCTCATGCACCCCGTCCGCGACCATCGCCGCCGCCCCGCCCCCGGCCTCCTCGGCAGGCTGCCCCACCACGACGACCGTCCCCTCCCACAACTCCCGCCCGCCGGCGAGCACTTCAGCGGCAGCCGCGAGCCAGGTGACATGCAGGTCATGCCCACAGGCGTGCATGACCCCGTCGACCACCGACGCGTACGACAGCCCGGACGCCTCCGGGACGGGCAGCGCGTCCATGTCGGCGCGCAGCCACACGACCGGTCCCTCCCCGTTGCGCAGCACACCGACCACTCCGGTGCCGCCGACGCCCTCCGTCACCTCGTACCCGGCGGCCGTGAGGCGGGCGGCGAGTTTCGCGGCCGTGCGGTGTTCCTGGAAGGCGAGCTCGGGGTGACGGTGCAAGTCCCGGTAGAAGTCTTCCAGTTCGCTCTGTTTCAGGGCGGCGGTGAGGTCTTGGGTGAGGCGGGTTACGGGGTCGGTGGGGTCGGTCATGGGCCTTGCCTCTCGAAGGTTCCCCAAGGGGTTCACGGAAGAGCGGTTCGTAGAAGAGGGTTTCGTAGCAGGGCGGTTCACAGGAGCACGATTCACACAAAGGTTCGCAAAGGGTGCCACCCGCACGCTATCCGACGGGGAACACCGCTCTTACCTCCCATCCGTACCTCTCGTCCCCTTTCGGCGGCCCGGCGAAAAGCTCGCCGCCGAGCGCCGTGACCCGCTCTCTCAGCCCGACCAGCCCGAACCCGCCCCCGTGCGCCGCGTCCGGGAGGCTCGTACCGCCCAGGCCGTCGTTCTCGACGCGGACGGCGAGTCCGCCGTCCTCGGGGAGGAGGTGGACAGTGATCTCCGTGGCGTCGGCGGCATGGCGGCGGATGTTGGTGAGGGATTCCTGGACGACTCGGAAGGCGGCGGACTGGACCTCGTGCGGAAGGTCGGCCGGGAGCGCGGGGTCCCGGCGGAGAAGGGCTCGCTGGCCGGGGCCGGCGAAGCGGTCGACGAGGTCGCTGATGCCGTCGAGGTCACCGACGGGGCGGCGCCCGGCGGCTTCGGGGCCGGTGTCGCGCAGGACTCCGACGGTACGCCGCATGGAGGCGAGGGCTTCGGTGGCGGCGCGTTCGATGTCGCGCAGGACGGGATCGAGGTCGGGGGGACGGTTGGTGGGGCGGCTGTCGGGGGCGGCACCGGACCAGTCGGCACCGGACCAGTCGGCAGCGGGGCCGGTGCGGCGGTCCGTCGAGCGGTCGCCGCCACCGTCGCCACCGTCGGCGGCGGCGTCGGCGGCGTCGGCGGTGCACCAGCCCGCCGCGCGCTCGGCGGCCATCATGCGGGCCATCTGCGTCTGGACCAGGATGCCGGTCACGTGATGCGCCACGAAGTCGTGCAGGTCCGCCGCCATCGCGAGGCGTTCCGCGCGTCTGGTCTCGCCGACGGCGACGGTGCGCCGGTAGTCGAGGCCGCGCAGGTAGGCGGCGAATCCGCCGGCCATCCCGGCGAGGAGCAGCCCTATCAGCAGCGCGGCGAGAACAGCGCCGTCGCGGAAGGAGTGCGAGTAGCGCAGCGGCAGGGTCAGCAACGCGGCGCCGGCCAGCAGGGCACCGCCGACGGCCCAGGGCGCGGGGGCGTGCCGTACGACGACGAACAGCAGACACAGCAGGATTGCTGCCTCGCCCGGGCCGAACAGCCAGGCGCGGTCGAGGGCGAGGGCCGCGCCCGTGTACAGAAGAGAGAGGACGGCGGGGACCGCCGCCCGCGCTTGCGGAGTGAGCAGGTCGGGACGGCCGGCGGCCGGACACAGTACGGCGGCCAGTCCGACCGCGCCCATGACGGCCACCGGCCAGACCGGGTCCTGCGCGGACCCGGCGTTGAGCGCATCGAGGACGACGGCGGCGAGGAGGAAGCCGGCGGCGAACCCCCTGGCACAGCCACGGCCTCGGCCGGTGACGGTTGACATGCCGATCACGGTAGCCGGGCGGGCACGTGCGGCGGATCGGCCGAATGACCGATCGGACGCCGCGATCACGCGCCGTTTCCTGGCCGTCCGGCCGAGGCGGGCGTGGGTGGGCGCGGGCGAGAGTGGAGGCACGGAACAGCGGCGGCCGACCGGCCTTTCGCTCCTCCGACCCTGATGTCCCGATTCCCTTGCCTGGAGCATGTGATGGAACGCAAGAAATTCGTGATCGGCCTCGTGGGCGGCGCCACCGCCGTCGTCGCGGTGGGCATGCTCGGCACCCACCTCCTCTCGGGCACGGAGTCCACGACCGGACTCGACGTATATAGCAAGGTCGAGGTGGACGGCGTCCCGGCGCTGGCGAAGAACATCGCGCAGGGCCGGATCCAGAGCAAGTACCACCCGCTGCCATGGGTCGGCGTGAAGCTGACCGACGTGTCCTGCCCGACGGGGCTGAAGGCGGTGGCCGGGGCGAGCGTGGTCTGCACGGGGCAGAAGGACGGCGGCGGGAGCGTGGAGATACCGGTGCACGTCGTGAAGGCGAGCGCCGATTCCGTGACGTGGACGTTCGAGCGCTGAGACGGCTGAGCCCCCCAAGACCCCCCAAGAAACACCGCGCGACGCCAAGAAAGGCCCCATCTCATGATCCCCGTTCTGGCCGGACTCGGCCTGGTGAAGAAGTACGGCGACACCACCGCCCTCGACGGCGTGGACGTCCAGGTCCGCGAGCGCGAGTCGCTGGCTGTCATGGGCCCCTCGGGCTCCGGCAAGTCGACGCTGCTGCACGTCCTCGCCGGGATCGTCCGCCCCGACGCCGGCAGCGTCCTCCTGCACGGCAAGTCGATAGAGGGCCTGAACGAGAACCGGCTCAGCGCCCTGCGCCGCAGACGCTTCGGCTTCGTCTTCCAGTTCGGCCAGCTGCTGCCCGAGCTGCCCGCCGAGGAGAACGTGGCGCTGCCGCTGATGCTGGAGGGCGTCCCCCGCAAGGAGGCCGTCGAGCGCGCCCGCCGCTGGTTCGCGCCGCTCGGCCTGGAGGGCATGGAGACCCGCCGCCCCGGCGGCCTCTCCGGCGGCCAGGCCCAACGGGTCGCGATCGCGAGGGCGTTGGTGATCGAACCGGACATCATCTTCGCGGACGAGCCGACCGGCGCTCTCGACCAGCGCACGAGCACGGAGGTCATCGGCCTGCTGACGTCGGTGACGCGGACCCAGGGCGCGGCGCTGGTGATGGTCACCCACGACCCGGACATCGCCGCCCACTGCGACCGCGTCCTCCAGGTACGCGACGGCCGTATAGCGGGCCACACGCAGTACACGGTCGCCTGACCGGAGCTACGCGACCGCCGACCGAGCCGGCGCCTTCGCCCCTCGGCCTCGCCCCCAGCCTCGGCCTCCCCCTCCCCCTCAGCCTCAGCCGAAACCCAAGCCGAAGTCCAAGCCCAAGCCCCCTGGAGCCCCCATGCGTTCCCCCGTTCTCCCCCTGACCTGGCATCTCACCCGGGCCTCCGGTCGCCGTGGGCTTCAGAGCCACGCGCTTGCCGCGGGTGCCGCCGCGGTCGGTGCGTTCGTCCTGCTCGTGATGATCGCGGCGGCCCTGGGCTCGGGGACCCGCGCGGACCGGACGACCTGGCGCACCCCGGAAGCCTCCAAGCAGCCCACGGCGGTACAGGCCCTGGCCACGACATATGTACGCGGCGAACCGGTCACGGTGGTCTCCCTGGCCCAGTTGCCCGGCAAACGGCAGACCTCCGCGCCACCCGGCGTGAGAACGTTCCCCGGCCCCGGCGAGGTCTACCTCTCCCCCGCCCTCGCCAAGCTGGTCCGCCAACTCCCCGCCGACCAGCTCGCGGACCGGTTCCCGAGGCCGACGGCGTACGGGACGATCACATCGGAGGGCCTGGCGTCACCGGACGAGCTGGTGGCCGTCGTCGGACGGACCCCCACCGACCCCGCCCTCTCGGCGAAGGCGGCGGACTCGGTGAACTGGTTCGACATCGGCCAGGTCGCGCGGGCGGAGGTGGCCGGCTTCTCCGGCACCGAGAAGAGCCTGTTCACCGCGGACGACCAGGGCACCACGATCACCGGGGTGGTACTGCTGGCGATGCCCGTGGTGGTGCTGGCCGCGGCGGCGGGGCGGCTCGGCGCGGCCCGGCGTGAGCAGCGGCTCGCGGCGCTGCGGCTGGCGGGGGCGACACCCCGGCAGATCGTCGCGATGACCGCCGCCGAGACGGCTGTACTGGGCGCGGGCGGCGCGCTGGCCGGCGCGCTCGGGTACGTCCTGCTGCTGCCGGCGCTCGCCAAGGTGCCGTTCGGGGTGGGGGGCTGGTACACGGGGGATCTGTGGGTCGGGGCCGGATGGCTCGCGGCGGTGGTGGCGGCCGTGACGGCGCTGATCACCGTGAGCGCCGTGTCGATGCTGCGGCAGGTCGCCGGGGCGCCGCTCGGGGTGGCGCAGCAGGCGAACCCCCGTCGTACGCGGCTGCTGCGGCTGGTGTTCTTCGTGGTGGTGCTCGGCTACATCTACCAGGGCACCGGGCAGGAGGGCGGCGTCAAGCCGAAAGAGGCGCTGGCGATGCTGGTGCTGTTCTACGCGGGGTTCTGGCTGGTCGGGCCGTGGGTGGTGGACCGGCTGGGCCGGACCGTGAGCCGCCGGGCGCGCCGTCCCGCCACTCTCCTCGCCGGCCGCAGGCTGAGCGACGATCCGCGTGGTGCCTGGCGCACGGTCAGCGGCCTCGTCCTGGCCGGCTTCGCCGCCGGTTTCTTCTCCATCAGCCTGCTGGGTTCGAACAGCGCCCAGTACCACGACCAGTTGGCGGTGATGAGCGCGGACGCGAGGGCCACGGCGACCCAGGCGCGCACCCTCCTCACCGAGGCAGGCGTGAAAGCGACGGTCACTGTGGGCCGCGAGGACGACTACGACAGCCTCCTGGGCGGCGCCGCGGGCATCGTCGTCCATGTCACGGAGTCCGGCCAACTGGACAAGGCGGCAACGGTGTTGACCCCTCTGGGTGACGGCCGACTCCCTTACGGCGAGAACTACACCGGTTCCAGCGACAAGGCCATCGGTGACCGGCTGTCGGCCGTCAGCACCGCGACCCTGGCCCTGAGTTTCGTGGTCGCCGCCGCCTCGGCCGGCCTGACCGCCGCCGCGAACGTCCTGGACCGCCGCCGTGTCTACGGCCTCCTGCGGCTGGCCGGCACCCCGCTGCGGGTCCTGGACAAGGCGCGGACCAGAGAGACGGTCCTCCCCTTGGTGACCCTGGCCGGCGGCACCACCGCGATGGGCGCCTACGGCAGCTACCAGCTCAACAAGACGGCCGGTGCCACGATCAACGCCTCCGGTGCGATCGAGCTGGTGGTCTGCATAGCGATCGGCGCGGCCGTGATGCTGGCGGCGGTGGCGGCGAGCAGACCGCTGCTGCGCAGGGTGACGGCGGAGGCGGCCCGCGGCGCCGAGTGATCCAGACCCCGGGCTACCGCACCAGCCCGGTCCGGAAGCCCGTACCTCAATAGTGCGGGCCTCCCCCGCCCGCCGGGCCCGGCCACCTCCTCGGCCGGCCCGGCGGCCACGGGTCCTCCCGTGTCCCTGACCCCTCTCCCAGCTGAGGCAAGATGCGACCCATGACCGTCTCCCCCTCCCCTTCCGCCGCTCCCATCCGTGTGCTGATCGCGGACGATCAGGACATGGTCCGTACGGGCTTCCGGTTCTTCCTGGACGCGCAGCCGGACATGACGGTCGTCGCGGAGGCGGCCGACGGGGAAGAGGCGGTGGCGCTGGCGCGGCGGCTGCGGCCGGACGTGTGCCTGCTGGACATCCGGATGCCGAAGCTGGACGGCCTGGAGGCGACCCGGCTGCTGGCGGGCCCGGATGTCGCCGATCCGCTGCGCGTCGTCGTCGTGACCACCTTCGACCTCGACGAATACGTGTACGGAGCCCTGCGTGGCGGCGCCTGCGGCTTCCTGCTCAAGGACTCCGGGCCGACCCTGCTCGCGGAGGCGGTGCGCGCGGCGGCGGCCGGTGACTCGCTGGTCTCCCCGTCGGTCACGGTCCGTCTGCTGGAGCATCTGAAGGAGAAGGAGGAGGGCCCCGTCAGCCGGCCCCAGGCCCCCGCCCCGGCCGACCCTCTGACCGAGCGCGAGCTGGAGGTCGTACGGCTTGTCGCCCTCGGCCGTACCAATGCCGAGATCGCGGCCGAGCTGTACGTCTCCCTCTCCACCGTGAAGACTCATCTCGCCAGCACACAGGCCAAGTTGGGCAGCCGTAACCGGGTGGAGATCGCGGCGTGGGCGTGGCAGAACGAGAAGGTGCGGCGGCCGGACTGACCTCGCCGCGAGCCGGGGCCGACCGAGTCCGCCGCGAAACTCCCGCGCCCGCGCCGTCGTATCCCCCTCAGCCCTCCAGTTCCACCCCCACCACCCGCGCGACCGTCCGCAGCACCCCGTTCTCGTTGTTCGACGGCGCCATGTACCGCGCCCGTTCGATCACCTCCGGATGTGCCCCCTCCATGGCGAACGACCACTCGGCGGCGTCCAGCATCTCCAGGTCGTTGAGATAGTCGCCGAAGACCATGGTCTGGGCCGGGGTGATCCCGAGTTCGCGCTGGAGCCGGCGCAGTGCGGCTCCCTTGTTGGCCTCGGGGTTCATAATGTCGACCCAGTGCTGGCCGGAGACGACGACCTGATGGCTCGCCCGGAACCCGGCGAGCGCGGGGGCGACCGTCTCCTCGGCGGAGGTGAAGGCGTAGACGGCGACTTTGATGATGTCGTCGTCGACGGCGGTGACGTCCGCGACGGATTCATGGCGCAGGTAGTAGCGGCGGACCTCGGCGAGGAACGCCTCGTCGGCGCGCTCGGTGTACGCGGCGCGCTTGCCGCAGACGACGACTCCGGCGTCCGCCCCGCCCGCGGTGAGCCGCCGTACCGCTTCGACCACGCGGACCACGTCGGCCCGCTCCAGCGGGGCGGAGCTGAGTTCGCGGCCGTCCTGGACGACGTAGGCACCGTTCTCCGCGATGAAGACCATGCCGTCGGCGAGACCGGTGAAGTCCCGTTCCAGGGTGGCGTACTGGCGTCCGCTGGCCGGGGTGAAGAGGATGCCGCGGTCCTGGAGGCGGACCAGGAGTTCCTTGAGGCCGGGGGGTGTCCGCTTGTGGTCGTCGAGCAGGGTGCCGTCCATGTCGGTGACGACGAGGCGTATGTCGGCGGCGGGGTCGGCGGAATGGGGCATGTCCTGCCTTCATGTACGGGAGCGATCCGATTGTCAGCCTACCGGCCACCCGATCAAGGGCCCTGGCCCCCGCCCCGCACGCCCCCGACACCCCCCAACACACCAACCCCACTCCCCCAGTTCCCCCCTCCCCCCATGAAACCCTTCCCCCCGACAGCCCCTTCTGTCCGAGGAGGACCCCCTATGACCACTCTCGCCGACCCCCGCCCCGGCGGCCGTCCGGGCGATGTCGAGCGGGCCGCCGCGCTGGCGGAGCGGCTGGCCGAGGAGCGGGTGCACGGGGTGGTCCTCGCGTACGTCGACACGGCCGGCGTGCACCGGGTCAAGGCGGTCCCGGCGGCGAAGCTGGCGTCGGCCGCGGCCTGGGGCGTGGGGATGTCCCCGGTGTTCGACACGTTCCTGGCCGACGATCACATCGTCACGACGGACGTCCTGGGCGGCCCGGACGGCGATCTGCGGCTCTACCCCGACCTCGACCGGTTCACGGTGCTGGCCGCGCAGCCCGGCTGGGCGTGGGCGCCGGTCGACCGGATCACGCAGGACGGCGACCCGCACCCGGGCTGCTCGCGCACCGCGCTGCGCCGCACGGTGGAGCGGGCGGAGCGGGAGCACGGTCTGGTGTTCCGGGCCGGGATCGAGGTCGAGTGGGTGCTGGGCCTGGACTCCGCGCCGCCCGGCGAGTTCGTGCCGGCGACGGCGGGGCCGGCGTACGGGGCGGCCCGGCTCGTCGAACTCGGCGACTACACGGCCGACTTGCTCGCTGCCTGCGCGGCGCAGGGCATCGACGTCGACCAGTTGCACCCCGAGTACGCGCCCGGCCAGTTCGAGATCTCGGTGGCCGCGGCGGACCCCGTCGCGGCGGCCGATCTGAGTGTGCTGGTCCGGCAGACGATCCGCGCGGTGACCCGGCGGCACGGGCTGCGGGTCTCCTTCTCGCCCGCGGTGACCGCGCAGGGCGTCGGCAACGGCGGGCACGTGCACCTGTCGGCGTGGAGCGACGGCCGCAATCTGCACACCGGGGGCGATCACCGCCACGGCCTGACCCCGGACGCCGAGTCCTTCGCGGCCGGCATCCTCGCCCGGCTCCCCGCGCTGACGGCGGTCACCGCCCCGAGCCCGGCCAGCTATCTGCGGCTGAAGCCCTCGCAGTGGGCCGGGGTGTTCGCCGTCTGGGGCCTGGAGACGCGCGAGGCGGCCGTACGCCTGGTGCCGGGAACGGCGGGGCACCGGGCCGAGCAGGCCAATCTGGAGGTGAAGCCGGTGGACCTGGCCGCGAACCCGTATCTGGCGCTGACCTGCCTGATCGCGGCCGGGCTCGACGGGCTCGGCACGCGCCTGACGCTGCCGGAGGAGACGCGCGGCGACCCGGCCCGGCTGCCCGGGGCCGCGGACCGGCGGCTGCCGGCCTCGCTCCCGGAGGCGGTCGCGGCGTTCCGCGAGGACAAGGTGCTGCGCCAGGCCCTCGGCCCGGTCCTCGCGGACGCGGTGCTGGCGGTCCGGCGGGGCGAGTCGGACGCGGTGCGCGGGCTGGACGACGAGCAGGTGGCCGCCGCCTACCGGTGGGTCTACTGAGGCAGCGCGCCGGAGATCACATCATTCGACAGGCTTCTGTACACCCCGGGCGCTTATGGTGAGTTCCACTCGTCCCGCGACCGGCCGTGGAGAACTCCCGCGAGGTCTACAGGCCGTCCGACCCGCTTTTGAAAGTATGATCAAGCAATGTCAGACATGACCGAGACCACGCCCGGTTGGCTGAGCCAGGACGAGCTCGAACTGGCCCGCGCCCGGATGCCCATCCTGTACGTCGAAGCCGTCCCGGTCCGCGTCGACGACCGGGGCGAAGTGATCAGCATCGGCCTGCTCCTGCGCATCGGACCGGACGGCGATGTCAGCCGCACTCTGGTCTCGGGCCGGGTCCTGCACCACGAGCGGGTGCGCGACGCGCTCCTGCGCCACCTGGAGAAGGACCTCGGCCCGGTGGCGCTGCCCCGGCTGCCGGCCGCGCTCCAGCCGTTCACGGTGGCGGAGTACTTCCCCACGCAGGGTCTCACCCCGTACCACGACCCGCGTCAGCACGCGGTGTCGCTCGCGTACATCGTGCCGGTGACCGGTGACTGCCAGCCCCGGCAGGACGCGCTCGACCTGGTCTGGTTCGAGCCGCAGGAGGCGGCGTCCCCGGCCGTGCAGAGCGAGATGCCCGGCGGTCACGGCTTCCTGCTGCGTCAGGCCCTCGCCCACGTCGGCCTGTCGGCCTCCTGATGCCGTTGCCGTTCCAGCGTGGCGCCCCCTGCACGCTCGTGGTGTGCAGGGGCTGCTGCTGCGGCGACCGCCGCAAGCACCCCGGCTTCGACCACGCCTGGCAGCTCGACCGCCTGCGCGCGGCAGCCGCCGGGGGCGGTTTCGCGGTCCGCACGACGGACTGCCTGGGCCCTTGCGACCAGGCGAACGTGATCGTCGTGCAGCCGTCCTCCACAGCCCGGCTGGCCGGGGCGCGGGCGGTGTGGGTGGGGTTCAACATGGACGACGACGGCACCGAGGAGCTGATCGGCTGGGCCGAGGCGGGCGGGCCGGGGGTGGCCCCGGCTCCGGCGGCCCTGGAGTTGCAGTTCATCAAGCCGCCTCGGGGCGAACGGGTGCGTTCGCGGCGCTAGTTCACCAACGCGCGGCGCTGGCTCACCAACGCACGGCGCCAGCTCACCAACACGCGGCGCTAGCCGACCAGTTCCGCGAGAGTGGCGCGAGCGCGGGCGACCCGGGAGCGGATGGTCCCGACGGGACAGCCCGCGCGGGTCGCCGCCTCCGCGTAGGTCCAGCCCGCGAGCTGGGTGAGGACGAAGGCCTCGCGGCGGTCGGCGGGGAGGCGGTCGAGGAGCGCGGTGAGGGCGACCCTCTCCTCGAAGCCGGGTTCGGGGCGGGCCTCGCCGAGAGGCGGGGACGGCCGGCGGTAGGTGTCCTGGACGGCGTGCCGGGCGATCGCGAGCAGCCAGGTACGGGAGGAGGAGCGGGCCTCGAAGCTGGGCAGGGCGCCGAGGGCTCGCAGGAAGGTGTCCTGGGTGAGGTCGGCGGCGGTCTGGGGGTCGGCGCCGAGGTGGGTGACGTAGCGCAGGACGTCACGGTAGAGGGTGCGGGCCCAGGCCTCCCCGGCGGCCCGGTCGCCGTCGCGGGCGGCGAGCGCCAGGGCGGTCGTGACCGAGTCGTCGGGGCGGCCGGGCCGTCGTTTCCGGTGGTCCGTCTTCGGCGGGAGGCGGTTCTTGGTGTGTCTCCTGGGCGGGTGGTCCATGGGGTCAGATCCTGGCGCGCGCCCGCGCGGGGCGCCCCCGGGTTCAGGGAACGCTCAGGAATCCACAGCCGGCGCATCGGTTCAGCGCACGTCCGCCTCCTCCTGAGCGCCCAGGGGGTCTTCCTTCAGGAACCCGCCCGACTGGTGCTGCCACAGCTTGGCGTAGGCGCCCCCGGTGTCGAGGAGTTCCTGGTGGGTGCCCTGTTCGAGGATGCGGCCCCGGTCGAGGACGATCAGCCGGTCCATGCCGGCGACGGTGCTGAGCCGGTGGGCGACGACCAGGGCGGTGCGGCCGTCCATGAGCCGCCAGAGGGCGTCCTGGACGAGGAGTTCGCTCTCGGAGTCGAGGGCGCTGGTCGCCTCGTCGAGCAGGAGGATCGGCGCGTCCCGCAGGATCGCGCGGGCGAGGGCGACGCGCTGGCGCTGGCCGCCGGAGAGTTTGATGCCGCGTTCGCCGACCATGGTGTCGAAGCCGTCGGGGAGGCCGTCGGCGAACTCGGTGACATGGGCGGCTTCGGCGGCCCGGCGGATCTCCGCGTCGCTCGCGCCCGGGCGGGCGAAGGCGATGTTGTCGCGCAGGCTGCGGTGGAACATGGCCGGGTCCTGCGGGACGTAGGCGATCTGCCCGCGCAGGTCGCGCTGGCGCAGCCCGCTGATGTCCTGGCCGCCGAGCAGGATGCGCCCGCCGTGCAGGTCGGTCATCCGCAGCAGCAGCCGGGTGAGGGTGGTCTTCCCGCCGCCGGACCTGCCGACGAGCCCGACCTTGGTGCCGCCCGGCACATCGAGGTCGAGCCCTTCGAAGAGGGGCTTCTTCCCGCCGCCGTGCGAGAAGTTGACGTTCTCGAAGCGGACGTCGGCCCGGCCGCGCTCCAGCTCCTTCGGGGCCGGGGCGTCGACCACGGTCGGCTGCTCCAACAGGAGCTCGGTGAACTGGGCGGACTCGGTCATGGCGCTCTCCAGGCGCCGGTAGATCTGGCTGAACTCGAACATGATGCGGGTGGCGTTGGTGTAGTAGGTGAAGGCGACGACGACCGTCTCCACCTCGTGGGTCCCGCCGGCCAGGGTGAGCGCGAGGAGCAGGCCGAGCGCGGTGGTGAGGACGGACAGCGGGGCGACGACGGTGTCGACGCGGAGGTTGCCGTAGTCCCAGGAGCGCAGCATCAGCTGCTTCGACTCCCGTACCCGCGCCCGGTGTTCGGCGGCCTCGCGCTCCTCGGCGGCGAAGGCGCGGACAGTCTCCATGTTCATCAGGACGTCCGCGACATGCCCGCCGAGCCGGGCCAGGGACTCCTCGCGCGCGTCGACGATCCGCTGGCGGCGCCGGATCAGCGGGACGACGGTGACGGCGGTGACCAGGATCATCCCCAACAGGCCGACGACCAGCAGGGGTTCGTACTGCCACAGCACCACGCCGGCGAACAGCAGCGGCACGAGGGAGGTCAGCACCTGGAAGACCATCGTGTCGACGAACTGCTCGAACCGGGTCGCGAAGCTCAGCACCCGTTTGGTGAGCGAGCCGGCGAAGTTGTCGTGGAAGAACGCGGCGTCCTTGGCGAGGAGTTCGTCCATCCCGACGAGGTACAGCCGCTCGATGCCGTACGCCTCAAGGCGGTTGATGCAGTGCACGCCGATCCGCCAGAACGCCTCCGCCACCAGCAGGACGAGGGCGAAGCCGATGACGTAGGGCAGGGTCGTGGCGACGGTGACCTCGGCGCCGGCCGCGATCTCGCCGACCAGTTTGGCGACGATCAGCGGGCCGACGTACTGGATCGCGGTGGAGCCGATCGACGGCAGCAGCAGCGCCGGCAGCGCGAACCGCTTCAGCCGCAGCATCTCCTTCCCGTAGTACTTAAGGGCCAGCAGCACCGCGCCCTTCCCCGGCATGACCGAGCGTGTTTTCGAGGTGTCCATTCCAACCTTGAGTCCTAGTTGATGCCATAGGTGCGGTCCGAATGCGGAGGGGAAGTCTTTCGGTACGACGACGGCGGCGTCCACGTGTTTTCCGTGGACGCCGCCGTCGTTGTCAGTGCCTGCTGATAGGGGCTCAGCGCTTGCTGGTGCCGTTGAACAGGGAGCGCGCCCAGACGTATCCGACGACGGTGATGCCGGCGCACCAACTCAGGGAGATCCAGCCGCTGTTGCCGATCTCCGTGCCGCAGAGCAGGCCGCGCAGGGTCTCGGTCATCGGGGTGAAGGGCTGGTACTCGGCGAACCAGCGCAGCCCCGGCGACATGCTGCTCGCGGGCACGAACGCCGAGCCGAGGAAGGGCAGGAACTGGATCAGCAGGGGCTTGTTGCTGGCGGACTCGACGGTCTTGGAGACCAGTCCGAGCGGCACCGACAGCCAGGTCACCGCGAACGCGATCGCCGTGAGGAGACCGGCGGCGGCCAGCCATTGCAGGGCGGTCGCGGCCGAGCGGAAGCCGACGGCGAGGGCGACCGCGACGACCGGGAGCATGCAGACCATCGTCTGGACGACGCTGCCGAGGACATGTCCCGTCAGGAAGGAGGAGCGGGTGATTGGCATCGTGCGAAAGCGGTTGATGATGCCCTCGGTCATGTCCGAACAGACCGCGATCGACGTCGACATGGAGCCCGCGGCTACACCCATGATGATGATTCCTGGCGTCAGGTAGTTGACGTAGGTGGCGCGTCCGCCGCCCATCCCGGCGCCGATGGAGTCGCCGAAGGCGTAGGCGAACAGCAGCAGCATCAGGATCGGCATCATCGCGCTGCCGAGCCCGACGGCCGGGTAGCGCAGGGCGTGCTTCAGGTTGCGGCGCAGCATGACGCGGGAGTCGTGCAGGGCGTGGGGGAGCGTGCTCATCGCCGGATCTCCTCTGCGTGGCGCGCGGCGGCGGTGTTCGTGAGCGACAGGAAGACGTCGTCGAGGTCGGGGGTGTGGACGGAGAGGTCGGCGGCGCCGATGCCGGCCGCGTCGAGGCGGTCGACGAGAGCGCGCAGGGCGTCCAGGCCGCCGTCCCCGGCGATCCGCAGGGCCAGTTGCTCGTCGTCCCGGGTGGCGCCGGGGAAGACGCCGGCCGCCCGCTCGTACTGCGCCGGGTCGGTGAAGCGCAGCCGGACGTGGCTGCCGGGGATACGGGACTTGAGTTCGTCAGCGGTGCCCTCGGCGACGATCCGGCCGCCGTCGAGGACGGCGATGCGGTCGGCCAGCGCGTCGGCCTCTTCGAGGTATTGGGTGGTGAGGAAGACGGTGGTGCCGGCCGCGACGAGGGAGCGGACGATGTCGTACATCGTGCGGCGGCTGCGTGGGTCGAGGCCGGTCGTGGGCTCGTCCAGGAAGATGATCCGGGGGTCGCCGACGAGGGTCATCGCCAGGTCGAGCCTGCGGCGCATGCCACCGGAGAAGGTCGCGGCGCGGTCCCCGGCGACGTGCGCGATGTCGAAGCGCTCCAGCAACTCCCTTGCCCTGGCCAGCCCTTCACGCCTGGGCAGGCGCAGCAGGTCGGCCATGAGGAGGAGGTTCTCCTCGGCGGTGAGGAGGTCGTCGAGGGCGGCGAACTGCCCGGTCACCCCGATCGCGGCGCGTACGGCGTCCGGTTCGGCGTCGACGTCGTGCCCGGCGACCTGGATCTGTCCTCCGTCAGCGGCGATCAGGGTGGAGAGGATGTGGACGGTCGTCGTCTTGCCGGCGCCGTTGGGGCCGAGGAGGGCGAAGACCGAGCCGGCGGGGACGCGCAGGTCGATGCCGTCGAGGACGGTCTTGTCGCCGTAGGACTTGCGCAGGCCGAGCGCGGTGATGGCGGCGGGCCGGGGCGAAGTGGGCATGGGAGGCTCCGAGTTGAAGGGTGCGGCGAGTGGCTCAGGCGCGACTGCGGCGGATGTCGATGTTTCCGTAGCGGGTGCGGGCGCGGACCTCGACGGTGTCCTGGTGACCCTCGGGGGGCGCGGCGGCGCTGAGGGAGTTGCGGACCTGGCCGGAGCCGCAGCTGACGTCGAGCCAGGCGGCGCTGCCCTCGCGGACGCCGACGTCGATGGCACCGTAGGAGGTCTCCAACTGGACGGTGCCCCGGGCGACTTCGGCGGCGCGGATGGTGCCGTAGGCGGTGGTCGCGGCGACCGGGCCCTCCGCGCGGGTGATGTCGATGTCGCCGTGTCCGGTGCCGACCTTCAGCTCTCCGGTGACCGCGCCGATGGCGGTGGTGCCGTGCGAGTTCTTGAGGACGGCGGGTCCGTCGACCGCGCCGACGCGCAGGCTGCCGGTGCTGGTGGTGATCTCGGCCCGGCCCTCGACCCGGTCGACGGTGATCGAGCCGTGGGAGGCGGTGAGTTCGAGCGGTCCGGTGCTGTCGAGGCGGACGTCGCCGGCGGAGACCTTCATCCGGGTCGCGCCGAGCCGGCCCTCGCCGAGGACCTGCGCCCACGCGCCGGTCAGGTCGACGCCGGAGCCGGTGGGCAGGGCGATGGTGATGTCCACGGTTCCGGGGCGGCGCAAGGAGTTGGCCGATTTGGGGGTCCGGACGGTCAGGACGCCGTTCGCGTAGGAGACGTCGACCCGCTCGGCCTCTTTCACGTCCCGGTCCCGCTTCGGGTCGCGGGGGCGGATGTCGACGGTGGTGTCGGCGCGGTCGCTGGCGGTGAGGCGGAGGGAGCCGGCGTCGATGTGGGCGGAGAGGGAGATGGGGGCGGCGGTGTCGAAAGTGGGCATGGTTGTTCCGTTCTTGTGGGTCGTGGGGTTCTTGAAGTGCCGTGCGTGCAGCGGTGGTTCGGCGTAGAGCTCTTGAAGTCGCTTACGGGTGGGGGCGGTTCAGCGGGCCCAGCCCGTGAAGCCCCGCCCTTCGGGGTGGGTGCGCTGTTCGTCGAGCGCGGCCGAGACCGCGCGGACGAGCCAGGCGTTGACGGAGAGGCCTTCGTGCCCGGCGACTTCCTCGGCCCGTGACTTGAGGTGGGCCGGGAGCCGCAGGTTGACGCGGGCGGTGCCGCCTTCGATGTCGGCCGGAGTCAGGAGCGACACCACTTTGACGCCACCAGTGGGCGGCGGTGTCACCACGAACTCCAGATCCGTCCCCCGCAGCCGTACGTCGACCGAGCCCGGCGCCAGCTCCCGGGTCACCTCGGCCATCGCTGCCGAGACCACCCTGAGCAGGGCGAGATGGGCGACCGACTCCAGCGGAGCGGCCGGCCCCAGCTCCCCGCGGAGGGAGTCGACGTACGGGGTGAGGTCCATGGCGTTATCTTGGCACCACTATGGCGCCATACGCAAGCCGTATCGCGCACCCATGAATGCAAAATGGCGCCAAGCGGCGTCACATGACACCACCCAGCGCCATCCGTCAGCCGCGCGGCCTCCCCGTCGTCCCCCGGGCGATCAGCCCCGGCGCGATGACGGCCTCCCCCTCGGCCTGCGCCCCCTCGGCCCGCTCCACCGCCCGCCGCACCGCCAACTCGGCCATGCGGCCCACCTCTTGGCCGACGGTCGTGAGGTCGACGTGGGCGAGCCGGGCGAGCCGGCTGTCGTCGTACCCGGCGACGGAGATGTCGTCGGGGACCCGAACTCCCGCCCGCAGAAAGGCGTCGAGGACCCCGGTCGCGCAGTGGTCGTTGAACGCGAAGAGCGCGGTGGGGAGTTCACCTTCGGACAACAGCACCCGGGCCGCCCCGGCGCCGTGCGCCTCCGTGAACCCTCCCTGGACCAGGCGGACTTGGTCCGCGAGGCCGTGGCGCTGCATCGCGGTGCGGTAGCCGCGCCTGCGGTCCGCCGCGCCGGGGGCCCGGCCGCCGTCGACGTGCGCGATGGCGCGATGGCCGAGGGCCACGAGGTGGTCGACGGTCTGGCGGGCGCCGTCGTCGTCGGCCGCGCGGACGACGTCCACGCCGGGGACGCGCGGGCGCAGCCTGCGGGCCACCGAGACGACCGGCAACTGGGCTGCGAGTGCGGCGAGTTGAGCGGCCGGGGCGTGCGGGCTGAGCAGGATCAGGGCCTCGCAGCGGTCGGCGAGCAGCGCTTCCGCGGCCTGGCGTTCGCCCCGGCTGGGGGTGACCGCGCCGAGGGCGAGCTGGTAGCCGGCCCGTTCGGCGGCGGCGTACAGGGCCTCGACGAGGTCGGCGTGGAAGGGCTGGTGGATGTCGAACTGGACGCCGAGGAGACGGGAGCGGCTGCTGCGCAGCAGGCGGGCGCGGGTGTCGGGGCGGTAGCCGAGCTCCTGGGCGGCCTTCGTGACCCGCTCGCCGGTGGCCTCGCTGGCGCCCTTCGCGCCGCGCAGCACGATCGAGGCGAGCGCGACCGAGACGCCGGCCCGGGCCGCGACGTCGGCGAGGGTGGGCCGTCGTGCGGGGGTCGTGGGCACAGTCGGCCTTTCTGCTCGCTGCCGGGGGCTTTTGCTGGGGTGCTTCTGCCGGGTGGGTGCTTCTGCGGGAGGCTGCTCCGGGGGGTCGATCGTAGCCGTAAGCGCCGACCGGCCCCACTGGAACGTTCTAAGCTCCCGACTCTTGACACACCCCGCCCGCGACTGCCGTACTGCTTACGCCGGTTCTTTTAGAACGTTCTAGTCGAAGGAGACCCATGGCCGAGCAGACCACCCCCCTCGGTATCGCCGTCGTCGGCGCCGGACGGATGGGGGCCGATCATGTGCGGCGGATCAGTGAGGTGATCAGCGGCGCCCGGGTGGCCGCCGTCGTGGACGTCGACGCCGGGCGCGCGAAGTCGGTGGCCGGCCAGGTCCCGGGGTGCGCGGCTTTCGAGGACGTCGAGGAGGCGCTGGCCGCGCCGGGTGTGGAGGCCGTGCTCGTCGCCTCGCCGGGGCCCGCGCACGAGGCGGTGCTGTTGCAGGCGTTCGCGCGGGATCTGCCGGTGCTGTGCGAGAAGCCGATGACCCCGGATGCGGCCTCGGCGCTGCGGGTCCTGGAGGCCGAGCAGCGGCTGGGGCACCGGCGGGTGCAGGTCGGTTTCATGCGCCGCTACGACCGTGAGTACCAGGAGCTGAAGGCGCTGCTGGACGGCGGTGAGCTGGGCCGTCCGCTGATGCTGCACCAGCGGCACCGCAACCCGTCCATCCCGTCGGAGTTCACCACCGAGATGATCATCAACGACTCGGTCACCCACGAGATGGACATCACGCGCTGGCTGCTCGGGCAGGAGATCACCGCCGTGACGGTGTACCGGCCCGCCCCCTCCGCCAACTCCCCGGAGGCGCTGGGCGATCCGCAGTTCGTCGTCTTCGAGACCGACGGCGGCGCCCTCGCCGACGTCGAGATCTACCTCCACGCCCGCTTCGGCTACCAGGTCCTCGCCGAAGCGCTCTGCGAGAACGGCACGGCCCGCATCGGCGACCGGCACGGGCTGCTCGTCAACTCGGCCGGGCGGTGGGGCGGTTCGGTGACGCCGGGGTACATCGAGCGGTTCGAGGAGGCCTACGACCGCGAGGTGCAGGCCTGGGTCGACGCGACCCGGCGCGGCGTGGTGACCGGGCCGAGCGCCTGGGACGGCTACGCGGTCGCGGCGGTGTGCGAGGCGAGCGTGCGGGGGCAGCGGGAAGGGGGGCGGGTGGGGGTGGAGTTGGTGGAGCGGCCGGAGTTTTACCGGTAGGGGCCGGAGGAGCGGCCGGATTTTACCTGTAGGGGGCCTGGGGGAGGGCGGCTCGGGGGCGGCGGAGTTCGGTCGCCGGGGCCTGCGAGGCGGGGCGGCTCCGGCCGCGCTAGGGAATCGGCAGCAGTGCCCGTACGGTCCACCCCTCCCCCTCCCGCTCCCCCGGCCCGGTGCGCAGCTCGCCGCCCAGCGCGGTGACCCGCTCCCGCAGCCCGACCAGTCCGAAGCCGCCGCCCCTCGCCGCCGCCGGCAACTGTGTGCCGCCGCGTCCGTCGTCGGTGACCGTGACCTCCAACTGCCGTTCCACGCACCGCAGTCCGACCGTCACCTCGGTCGCGTCGGCGGCATGCCGGCGGACGTTGGTCAGGGACTCCTGGACGATACGGAAGGCGGCGGCCTGCACCTCGTGCGGCAGGTCGTCGTGGACCTCGGGCGCGCGGCGCAGGGTGACCCGCTGGCCGGGGGTCGCGAAGCCCGCCGTCAGGTCGGCGATCCCGGCGAGGTCGCCGACCGGGCGGTGGTCGGCGGGGTCGGGCGCGCGCAGCACGCCGACCGTGCGCCGCATGGAGGACAGCGCCTCGGTCGCGGCCCGCTCGATCCCGGCGAGCACGGGATCGAGCCGCCCCGGCTCGGACGACACGGCCATCATCCGGGCCATCTGGGTCTGCACGAGGATGCCGGTCACGTGATGCGCGACGAAGTCGTGCAGGTCCGCCGCCATCACCACCCGCTCCTCGCGCCGGGTGTCGGCGACGGCGACCGTGCGCCGGAAGTCCAGCGAGCGCAGATACCCGGCGAGCCCGGCGACGACCCCGATGAGGACCAGCCCGGTCATCAGATAGGCCAAGGCCCCGTCGCTGTTCCACAGCGGCCGGAAGTAGCGCGCCGGGGTGAGCAGCAGGGCCGCCGCGTCGAGCGCGCCGCAGATCATGGCCCAGCGCGGCGGGCAGTGCCGGACGGCGATGAACAGCAGCCACAGCAGCAGGACGAGCTCGCCGGGGCCGAAGGGGGCGTCGCGGTGGCGCAGCACCGAGTCGAGCGTGTACAGGAGGGACAGCCCGGCGGGGACGGCCGTACGCAGCTGGGGGGTGAGCCAGCCGGGGCGGCGGGACGCGGGCCACAGGACGGCGGCGAGACCGGACGCGAGGACGACGGCGGGGCGCTGGAGGGAGGCGCCGGTGTCGTTGGCGATGTTGAGGTCGACGGCCGCCAGCGCGATCAGCGCGCCGACGACGAAGCCCCGGGCGCAGCCCAGCGCGGCGGTGGATCTCATGGCGCCCACCGTATGCGGGCCGGTCGGGTCTCTCCCGCTTTGGCCTGGTAGTTTCCGAGCACCGAGGGCGTCAGGAGTGCGGTATGCCGGACAGCAGGTTCCTCGCCGGGGCGGCCGGCGGGGCGCTCTTCGTGGTCGTCGTGGGCGGCCTCGGCACCCGCGCGCTGTCCGGGACCGAGTCGACGACCGCCCTCGACTGGTACAGCACCGTGTACGTCGACGGCCGCAAAGCGCTCGCGCCGAACATCGTCGCCGGCCGCACACAGAGCAAGTACCACCCGCTGCCCTGGGTCGGCGTACAGCTGACAGGCACCTCCTGCCCGACCGGTCTGAAGGCCGTCCCGGGCACGGTCCTGCACTGCACCGGCACCCGCAACGACGGCACGGTGCTCGATATCCCGGTCACTGTGGTGAACGCTTCGGGTTCTCAAGTGACTTGGCGGTTTGGGCGTTGAGGGGGGCGAGGTCGGCGGGGTTGGCGTAACTGGCGGGTCGGCAAGGCCGACGGGGTCGGCGAAGCCAGCGGGGTCGGCAGAGTTGGCGGGGTCGGCAAGGCTGGCGGGCTCGCCGGGGGCGGCAAGATTGGTGAGGTCCACGAGGTCCGCGAGGTTGGCGAGGTAGCCGGACCCGATCCGGTACACCCCCGGCTCCTCGACCGTCATCCGTATGAAGTCCCCGTCCCTCCGCAGCGTCGCCCCATCTGCACGCAGCCAGGGCGAGTAGGCGATCCGTACGGTGACGGACCCGGCCGCCGGCATCCGTACCCTCAGCTCGGCGCTCCCGGTACCGACGACCCGCGCGGGCGCCGTCACCAGCGGTACGGCGTCCCGCACCCGGTACACCCTCCAATACGCGTCACTCCACACCGGCTCCAGCCACGCCGGCCCCCGCTGGATCAGCTCGGCCTCCCGCACCCCGTACCGATCGGGCTCGGCGTCGGGCACGACCACGAATCCGACCGCCCAATGGTCCACCCACGCCCGGTACTTGGCCTCACTGAACGTCCCGTCGTAGAAGAACCGCCCGCGCTCCATGTCGAGCTGCGTGTTCCAGCCGCGGGCCATGTCGACGTGCGGGGAGAGGACGGCGGAGTCACGGTGGTCCGCCGCCGGTACGACCTCGACGCGCGCCTTGTCCGCACCGAGCCGGCCGAGGGCCTGGACGACACCTTCGGTGTGCGCAGCCCAGGCGGGGACCTGGGAGTCGCCGCGCAGGAAGGAGGCGGGGGTACCGGAGCCGACCCAGTAGAGGGAGGCGGCGAGGGCTGCGGCGAGGGCGGTGCTTTTCTTCAGGTGGGGTGCCTTGAGGTGGAGTCCCTTGAGGTGGGGTGCCTTGAGGTGGGGTGCCTTGAGGTGGGGTGCCTTGAGGTGGGGTGCCTTGAGGTGGGGTGCCTTGAGGTGCGGCATCTTGGGACTCGGCGCTTTGAGCCGGGGTCCCTTCGGGCGCGCCGCTTTCAGACGCGGTGCTTTCAGGCCGGGCACCTTGAGGCGCGGTGCTTTCAAGCAGGGCACCTTGAGGCGCAGCATCTCCAAGCAAGGCGTCTCCAGCCACACCGCGAGCAGTACCGCCGGTGCGAAGAGGAGGGCGAGCCGTTCGACGTTGGTTCCGATCGGCGTGGGGATGACGTAACAGAGCAGCACGCCCAGGGCGTAGACGGCGCTGGAGAGGCGTACGACCCGCCAGGCGCGGGGGGCCAGGAGGGCGACGGCGAGGCCGAGGCCGAAGGGCCACCAGATGCGGTTGAAGGCCATGGGCTGCTGGCCCTGAAAGGGGAAGAGCAGGGTGGTCGTACCGACGACGAGGACCGGCGGCAGGATCAGGGCGGCGGCGCGCGTGCGGTCCTTCGTCAGCAGATAGGCGGCGCCGACGGCGACGAGGAACAGTCCGGCGACGGGGCTGCCGACGGTGGCGAGGAGGGCGCACAGTGCGGCGAGCCACGGCCTGCTGGCGCGGGCCTTCACCCTCACCACCCCTACCACCCCCACCACCGCAACCAGAGCCGCCAGCCCGAAGGCGACGCCGAGAGCGAAGGTCACCCGCCCCGCCGCGACGTCCACCCACAGCCCGAACCCGGCGAGCAGCGCGGGCAGCAGGGGCCGCCGTACTCCGGCCCGCCGGATCAGCACGGCGGCCAGCCACCCGGAGGCGAGCCCGGACAGGACGCCGACGGCCGGCACCCCGAGCAGCGCCATCAAGTACGGCGACATGACACTGTAGTTGGCGGTATGCGCGCCCCCGAACCAGAACAGCCCGTACGCCGATCCCCCGTGCTCGGCGGCGAACCACGCCCATGTCTCCTGCGCGGCGAGGTCCCCGCCTCCGTTCGCCCGATAGACCGCCCAGTACAGGTAGAGCGGGAGCATCGCGAGGGTCACGGCCAAGGGCACCCGGTACCGGCGGGGGCCCAGATACCGGCGCGCCCCTCGCCCCCGGGGCCGCTTCTCGGCCGCCGGACGGATCAGCTCGGCTGTGGCGCTCATCGACGACGTCTCCCGGTCGGGGGCAAGGGGTCGGCCGCCCGGAGCGTCGTGCCTGGTCAGGGCCGCCTCGGTGGCTGCTTCCATGTTTCGCGGACGGCGGGTGCCCCCACATCGGCCGTTCGGCCGGAACCCCGACGCCCCGCACGCCCCCATCTCGGCCGTTTGACCGAGGACCCGATCGAGAGGAGTCCGTACCGTGGAACACACGAGCACCGACGAATGGAACGCGCACTACGCCGCGGGCAAGAGCTTTCTGAGCCTGCGGGCGACCGAACGGAAACTGTTCACGGAACGACTGCCGGCACCCGAGGCCGGCACGGCACTGGAGGTGGGATGCGGACTGGGCGAACTGGCCCGATTCCTGGCCGAGTCGGGCTACACGGTCGACGCGGCGGACTTCTCGGCGGAGGCCGTGGCACGGGCCGAAAAGACAACAGGCGTCCGATACCTGCACCTCGACATCGAGCGGGACGAACTCCCCTCCCCCGCCTACGACTTGATCGTGTTCCGGCAGACCTGGGCATTCGTACGGGACCGCACGCGGATCCTGAACCACATGCGGAACCACCTGCGGCCGGGCGGCGCCCTGTGCGTCGTCACACCGGTCGCCGATCAGGTCCCCCAGCAGAAGCGCCCCATCGCTCTGGACGAGACCGAGATCGGAGCGCTGTGCGCGGGGTGGGGGACCGTCGAACGGTACGACACCGACGGGCTGGCGTTCCTCGTCCTGCGCGAGCCGATGGCGACGCACGCCGGCTACGCGGCGCCGGGGCGGCCGTCACCACATGCCTTGACCGGCGCGGGAGTTGTCGTCACCGACGCGGCGGGACGGGTACTGCTGGGATGGTCGGTGAAACGCGGCGGCTGGGAGCTGCCCGGCGGGAAGAACGACGCCGGAGAGGACTTCGCCACCGCAGGCGTGAGGGAGCTGGCGGAGGAGACGGGCCTGCTCGCCGACCCTTCCGACGCGAAGGTAGTCGCGCTGCTGATGGACTCCACGCACGGCATGCCACGCCTCACGGCCGCCGTCCGCGTGAACACGTACACAGGCGAACCGACAGTCACCGAGCCACATCTCATCCGCCGCTGGGAGTGGCACGAGATCGCTGAACTCCGCTCACTGACACAGCCACTGTTCACACCGAGCGCACATGTCCTGGACACGGTGTGGCCGGGAGCGCTGACGGGATTGCCGCCGGTACACCGATACCCGGTCACCCACCCTTAGCCATACGAAAAGGCCGTCCTCCCCATAAGAGAGAACGGCCTCCGACCTGCCAAAAGCAAAGTCGGGACGACAGGATTTGAACCTGCGACCCCTTGACCCCCAGTCAAGTGCGCTACCAAGCTGCGCCACGTCCCGATGCCCGTCTGACCTGGGATTCCCCCGGCCGCGCGGACAAGAAAACGATACCGCACTCGCGTGACTGGTCGCGCACGCTTTCCACCCCCCGACCCTTCCTCCCCGCCGGGTTTGACCTCAAGTTTGATTGAGGTTGCACGATCGACAGCATGACAACCGTCGAAGAACGCGAGACATACGGATACGGCGACCTGCCGGCCCTGATGAGCCGGATGACGGGCGACGAGAAGCACGGGCCGGCGGCGACGTCGACGCTGGATGTGACGTGGGTGCTGTACGACCGGGTGCTGAAGGTGCGGGCGGCGGAGCCGGAGGCGGTGGACCGGGACCGGTATCTGCTGTCCAAGGGGCACGGCCCGATGGCGTACTACGCCGTCCTCGCCGCGAAGGGCTTCTTCCCGGCGGAGTGGCTGGACGGATTCGGGACATACGACTCGCCCCTGGGCCACCACCCCGACCGCACGCTCGTCCCGGGCGTGGAGATCTCCAGCGGCTCCCTCGGCCACGGGCTGCCGCTCGCGGTCGGCACCGCGCTGGGGCTGCGGGCCCAGCACCGGCCCGGCCCGGCGGTGTGGGTGCTGATCGGGGACGCGGAGCTGGACGAGGGCAGCAACCACGAGGCGATCGCGTACGCCGGCCCGGCGGGCCTCGACCGGCTGCACGCGGTCGTCGTCGACAACGCCTCCGCGAGTCATCCCCGGCCCGGCGGCATCGCGGCCCGCTTCGAGGCGGCCGGCTGGTCGACGGCCACCGTCGACGGCCGCGACCACGACGCCCTGTACGCCGCCTTCACCACCCCCCACCCGGGCCGCCCCCACGCGGTGATCGCCCGAGTCGAACCCAAGACCGGCTGAACAAGCCCGCCGCTGAAGCGAGCCAGCTCTCGAAGAAAGCCCACCGCTCACACAAGCCCGCTCCCGAAGCAAGCCCACCCCCTGAAACCAGCCCACCCCTTAAACAGCCCCGCTCCGAAAGCCACCCCACCCCCAAAGCACCCCCTTCCAAATCCCGCACCCCTCAAGGACCCCCATGGACACCATGCGCGACCGTCTCGCCCCCACCCTCACCCGTCTCCTCGACGAAGACCCCCGCACCGCCGTCGTCCTCGCCGTCATCGGCGCCGACGGCTTCGCCGAGGCCCGCCGCCGCCACCCGGACCGTGTGATCGACGTAGGCATCCGCGAGCAACTCCTGATCGGCACCGGCGCGGGCCTCGCCCTGACCGGTCTGCGCCCGGTCATGCACACCTTCGCCAGCTTCCTGGTCGAGCGCCCCTTCGAGCAGGTCAAGCTGGATCTGGGGCATCAGGGCGTGGGCGCGGTCCTGGTGAGCGCCGCCGCGTCGTACGACTGGCCCGCCGGGGGGCCGACGCACATGGCGCCCGGCGACATCGCCCTGCTGGACACCCTCGACGGCTGGACCGTGCACGTCCCCGGCCATCCCGACGAGGCGGAGACGCTGCTGCGCCGCGCGGTCGCCGCCGGGGACGACAAGGTGTACGTCCGGCTGTCGCTCCAGTCCAACCGGCAGGGGCGGCCGGTCGACGGATCCGGCTTCCTGACCGCCCGCACGGGGCGCAACGGAGTCGTCGTCGCCGTCGGCCCCCTGCTCGACTCCGTCCTCGACGCGACCGAGGGGCTCGACACGACCGTCCTGTACGCCACGACCGTGCGCCCCTTCGACTCCGCCGCCCTGCGCCGGGCCACCGACTGGGCGGGCACGGACGTCGTCCTCGTCGAGCCCTACCTCGCGGGCACCTCGGCGCCGGCCGTGACCGACGCGCTGGCCGACGTACCCCACCGCCTCCTGTCCCTGGGCGTCGGCCGCCGTGAGCTGCGGCGCTACGGCACCGTCGAGGAGCACACCGCGGCCCACGGCCTGGACCCGGCGGCCCTGCGGGAACGGATCACCGGGTTCCTGAAGACACCGGCGACGACCTGAGGCCCAGAACGCCCCCAGCCGCCCCAGCGCCTCAGCTGCCCCAGCTGCCCCAGCCGCGACACGGACGCCCGCCTCACCCCGGGCGCCCGCAGCACCCCCCCTACTCCTACTCCTCCCCCACCACCCCCACCCCCGGATAAGCCTCCAACAACCCCGGCGAAGCCGCCTGCCGCCAAGAATCCGCCAAGATGTCCCGCAGCTCCCCCTCGTCCTCCACCGCCGCGATCCGCACCCGCACCCACGCGAACTGCGCCTCGTGCCCGGCGATCCAGAACTTCTCGGGCTCGGCCAGCACCAGCTCGTCCCGCTCCTCCTTCGGGCAGCGCACGGCCAGCGAGGTCTCGTCCTCCGGCAGGGTCGCGAACATCTTTCCGGCGACCCGGAAGGTCGGCATGTTCCAGGCGGTCTTCTCCGTGGTGTCGGGCAGGGACAGGGCGATTCGGCGTACGTCTTCGGCGTCCGGCATGCTTCGCACGGTACCGGCCACCACTGACAGTCACCCTTGGTCCGCCACCCCGCGCAGCGCCCCCAGCACCTGCCGGATCAGCGGATGCCCCTCCGCGCCCCGGCGCACGGCGGCGAACACGCGCCGGGTCGGGGCGACGGCGTCGACGGGGCGTACGACGACCCCGGCCAGGTCCATGCCGCGCAGCGCCGAACGCGGGACCAGCGCCACACCCGCGCCCGCCGCGGCGAGGGCGACCACCGCGCGGAAGTCGTCCGAGGAGTGCTCGAGGCGCGGCTGGAAACCGGCGTTCTCGCAGGCCAGGACGACCACGTCGTGGCAGGGGTTGCCGGGGTAGGGGCCGATCCAGATGTCCTTGGCCAGTTCGGCGAGCGGGACCTCGGGGGCGTCCGCGAGGCGGTGGGTGACGGGGACGACCGCGTCGAACGGCTCGGCGTACAGCGGGACATGGGTGAGGCGGGGGTCGTCGGCGGGCGGGGCGCCCCGGTACTCGACGGCGACGGCGACGTCGACCTGCCGGTCCAGGACCATCGGCAGGCTCGCGTCCCCCTCCGCGTCCTGCACCCGCAGGCTTATCCCGGGTGCGGTGTGGGCGAGGCGGGCCACGGCGGGCGCGACGACCAGCGCGATGCCGGTCGCGAACGCGGCGACCGTGACAGTACCGGCCTCCCCCGCGCTGTACGCCGCCAACTCGGCCTCCGCGCGCTCCAGTTGGGCGAGGACGGCGTTGGTGTGGCCGAGCAGGATCTCGCCGGCCGGGGTGAGCCGTACGCCTTTCGCGCCGCGTTCGACCAGGCGGTGGCCGGTCTCCTGTTCCAGGGCCGCGAGCTGCTGGGAGACGGCGGAGGGGGTGAGGTAGAGGGCGGCGGCCGCCGCGGTGACGGTGCGGTGGTCGGCCACCGCACGGAGGATGTGGAGCCGCCGCGCTTCGATCATGGGGTGATTATCGCAATATGTCCGGGGTGCCTTGGTTCCGGTCCCCGTTACGCCGATTCCAGCGCAACAGCCGACCCGGCCCCCGCCGGCCCCGCCGCCGATTCCGACTCCGCCAGCTCCGCCCGCGCCCCCACGAACGCGTCCACCGCCCGGTTCACCTCCCCCACCGAGTGCGCCGCCGACAGCTGCACCCTGATCCGGGCCTGCCCCTGCGGCACCACCGGGTACGAGAACCCGATCACGTACACCCCCCGCTCCAGCAGCAGCTCCGCCATCCGGCCCGCCTCGGCCGCGTCGCCGATCATCACCGGCGCGATCGCGTGGTCGCCCGGGAGGACCGCGAAGCCCTCCTCGGTCATCCGGCGGCGGAACAGCGCGGTGTTCTCCCTGAGGCGTTCGCGCAGGTCACCGGCGGATTCCAGGAGGTCGAGGACCTTGAGGGAGGCCGCCGCGATGACCGGGGCGAGGGTGTTGGAGAAGAGGTAGGGGCGGGAACGCTGGCGCAGGAGGGCGACGATCTCGGCGCGGGCGGCGACGTAACCGCCGGAGGCGCCGCCGAGGGCCTTGCCGAGGGTGCCGGTGAGGATGTCGACGCGGTCCATGACGCCGTGCAGCTCGGGGGTGCCCCGGCCGCCGGGGCCGACGAAGCCGACGGCGTGCGAGTCGTCGACCATGACCATCGCGTCGTAGGCGTCGGCGAGGTCGCAGATCTCCTTGAGCGGGGCGACGTAGCCGTCCATCGAGAAGACGCCGTCGGTGACGATCAGGCGGCGGCGCGCGCCGGCGGCCTCCTTCAACCGGGCTTCCAGGTCGGCGAGATCGCGGTTGGCGTAGCGCAGGCGGCGGGCCTTGGACAGGCGGATGCCGTCGATGATGGAGGCATGGTTCAGGGCGTCGGAGATCACCGCGTCCCGCTCGTCGAGCAGGGTCTCGAAAACTCCGCCGTTGGCGTCGAAGCAGGAGGAGTACAGGATCGTGTCCTCCTGTCCGAGGAACGCCGACAGCCGGGCCTCCAGTTCCTTGTGCACCTCCTGCGTGCCGCAGATGAAGCGGACGGAGGCCATGCCGTACCCCCAGCGCTCCAGCGCCTCGTGCGCGGCGGCGGTCACCTCGGGGTGGTCGGCGAGGCCCAGGTAGTTGTTGGCGCAGAAGTTGAGCACCTCACCGGGGCGTCCGCCGGAGGTGACGGACACGGTCGCGGACTGCGGGGTGCCGATGACGCGTTCGGGCTTGTGCAGGCCGGCGGCGCGGATCTCGTCGAGGGTGGTGCGGAGGTCGTCGCGGACGGAGTCGAACATAGGGGGCTCCCAGAAAGAAATAAGAGTCAGACGGTCCAGTCGAGGATGACCTTGCCGCCCCTGCCGCCGGCCGCGTCCTCGAACGCCGCCTCGAAGTCGCGGTAGCCGTAGCGGCCGGTGATCACGGGGGTGAGGTCGAGGCCCGCCTCCAGGAGGACCGACATCGCGTACCAGGTCTCGAACATCTCCCGGCCGTAGATGCCCTTGATGGTGATCATCGAGGTGACGATCCGCGCCCAGTCCACCGGGAACTCCTCGGCGGGCAGCCCCAGCATGGCGATCCGGCCGCCGTGCGTCATGTTGCCGATCATGTCGCGCAGCGCCTCGGGCCGCCCGGACATCTCCAGCCCGATGTCGAACCCCTCGCGCAGCCCCAACTCCCGCTGCCCGTCGGCGATCTGACGCTCCGCCACATTCAGCGCGAGACTCGCCCCGACCTTCCGCGCGAGGTCGAGCCGCTCCTCGCTGACATCGGTGACGACGACGTTGCGGGCCCCGGCGTGCCGCGCAACGGCCGCTGCCATCAAGCCAATTGGGCCCGCGCCGGTGATGAGGACGTCCTCCCCGACCAGCGGGAACGACAGCGCGGTGTGCACGGCGTTGCCGAACGGGTCGAAGATGGCGGCGACTTCGAGGTCCACGGGGTGGCGGTGCACCCACACGTTGGCGGCGGGCAGCGCGACGTACTCGGCGAACGCGCCGTCCCTGCCCACCCCGAGCCCGACGGTCGCCCGGCACAAGTGCCGCCGCCCGGCGAGGCAGTTGCGGCACTTGCCGCACACGAGATGCCCCTCACCGCTGACCAGATCCCCCACGGCGACATCGGAGACCCCGGCCCCGACCTCGACGACCTCCCCCACGAACTCGTGCCCGAGGACGAGCGGCGCGCTGATGCTCTGCCGCGCCCACCCGTCCCAGTCCCGGATGTGCAGATCGGTCCCGCAGATCCCCGTGCGCCGTACGGCGATCAGGACGTCACCGGTCCCGACGGCGGGTTCCGGGACGTCCGTGAGCCAGAGCCCGGGCTCCGCCTTCTCCTTGACCAACGCCTTCAACGCAGCGGCTCCATAAGGGTGTTCGGCGGGTACGCCCGCGCGACGGAAAGGGGTGGATTCGACCAGCAATCTGCCGCACCCGACCCACCCCGGTCCATCGAGCTTTTCTTAACCGGAACCGCAGCTTTCCTTCACGCCCGCGGTGACTCCCGCCCCCGCCCGGCCAGCAGCGCCCCCAGTTCGACGGCGGTCGCCTTGATCGTCGCGAGCCCGTGCGCCCCCCAGACCCGGGGCACGAGATCGGCGACACACACCGTCCCGAGCGGCTGCCCCGCGAGATCGACCACCGGGGCGCCCAGATAGGACCGGACCCCGTACTCGTCGACGATCGGGTTCCCCGCGAACCGCGGATAGTCGGCGACGTCCTCCAGCGCGAGCGCGCGGCGGCGTACGACGACGTGGGGGCAGTACCCGTGATCGCGCGCGAGCCGCCGCCCCAGCAGCGGCCTGCTCCCCCGGGCGGCGGGCGGCGCGGGATGCAGCCCGGCGAAGAACTGCCCTTCCTCGTCAAGGAAGTTGACCATCGCGTACGGCGCTCCCGTGACCTCGGCGAGGCGGTCGGCGAAGCTGTCCAGGAGCGGCTCCGGACACTCCCCGAGGCCGAGTCGGCGCAGCCTGCGGGTGCGGGCCGGGGCGTCCTGGTCGTCCGGGGTGAGCAGCAGCCGCCCGGCGGGGCGGGCCGGCTCGTAACTCATCATGTCCCGTCTCCCTGTCTCACAGCGGCTGGGGTGCGGCCGGGGTGTGGGCGATGAGGTGTTTGACCAGGGCGAGGAGGGTCTGCACCCCGGAGGCGGAGATCCGGGCGTCGCAGCGGACGACCGGGACCGCCGGGTTCAGGTCGAGGGCGGAGCGCACCTCCTGCGGGTCGTAGCGGTGGGCGCCGTCGAACTCGTTGACCGCGACGATGAAGGCGAGCCCGCGTTCCTCGAAGAAGTCGACGGCGGCGAAGCAGTCCTGGAGGCGGCGGGTGTCGGCGAGGATCACGGCACCGAGCGCGCCCTCGCACAGCTCGTCCCACATGAACCAGAACCGCTCCTGACCGGGCGTGCCGAACAGGTACAGCACGTGCCGCGGGTCCAGGCTGATCCGCCCGAAGTCCATCGCGACGGTCGTCTCGACCTTGTTCTCGATGCCGTCGAGGTTGTCGGTGCGGGCGCTGACCGTGGTCAGTAACTCCTCGGTGCTGAGCGGGGCGATCTCGCTGACGGCGCCGACGAAGGTGGTCTTGCCGACGCCGAAGCCGCCGGCGACGAGGATCTTGAGGGCGGTGGGGAATTCGTACCGGTCATCGTGGTGGTCGTACTCCTGTCGCTCCCTGTGTGGTTCAGAGCTGACGTCGTAGTCCATCGAGCACCGCCTCCAGTAGGGCCCGGTCGGTGGGGTTGTGGTGGAACTCGGGGGGCTTGGTGGTGAGGGCCCCGCAGTCCAGGAGGTCCGACAGCAGCACCTTGGTGACCGCGGCCGGCAGCTTGAGGTGGGCGGCCACCTCGGCGACCGGGACGGGGGCGCGGCACAGGTCGAGGGCCTGCGCGTGCTCCGGTCCGAGGTAGCCGAGGGGGCTGGTCCCGGTGGCTCTGACCTGGGACATCAGATCGAGGGCGACGGTGGGCCGGGTACGGCCGCCGCTCACCGTGAAGGGGCGTACGAGCCGTCCGGCCGCGTCGTCGAGCCAGGGCCCGTCGCCGACCGCCGCCACGGTCAAGACCTCATCACCGGGGGCTGGGCGGCGGGCTGCTGGCGGGGGGCGGTGCCGAGGTAGGGCCGTACGCTCTTCACGAGCATCGACATCTCGTACCCGAGCACCGCCGCGTCGGCCTCGCGGCCGGCCATCACCGCGAGGCAGGTGCCCGAGCCTGCGGTGGTGACGAAGAGGAGGGTGCTGTCGAGTTCGACGACGACCTGGCGGACGTCGCCGCCGTCGCCGAACCGTACGCCCGCGCTGCGGCCCAGCGAGTACAGTCCCGACGCCAGCGCGGCCATGTGGTCCGCGCTGTCCGGGTCGAGCCCGTGCACGGACTTCACCAATCCGTCGCAGGACAGCAGTACCGCGCTCATGGTGTGCGGGACTCGCTGCACGAGGCCGGCCATCAGCCAGTCGAGGTCGGACGTCTGGCCTGTCATCGGCACGTCGCTCGCCATGGTGGATCGACTCCTTGAGATGAAAAGTTCGGCGGGAGCGGTGGGGGTGTACGGCTTCATCCGACGGTGGGGGGTGGGGAGAGGGGGTGGTTCGTCGGGGGGTGGGGCGAGGGGGTGGGGCTTGCTGGGGAGTTGGGGGTGGCGGGGGGTTCGGGTGCCGGGGGGTGGGGGGCTGCGAAGGCTCCGGGGGCCGGGAGGTGGGGGGTGGTGAAGGTTCCGGGGGCCGACGGGGCGGGGGAGGCTCCGGGCGCAGGTAGGTCTGGGGCGGCGAAGGTTCCGGGCGCGGACAGGTCCGGGGCGGCGAACACTCCGGGCGCCGACAGGTCCGAGGCGGTGAAAGTTCCGGGCGCAGGCGGATCCTGGGCGGTGAACATTCCGGGCTCCGACAGGTTCGGGGCGGTGAAGGTTCCGGGGACCGAGAGATCTGGGGCTGCGGAGGCTCCGGGCGCGGACAGGTCCGAGGCGGTGAAAGTTCCGGGGGCCGTCACATCGTCGGGCCCGGTCGCCGTTTGTCCGGTGGGTCCCGGCCGGGCCTCGGTCCATGGGGTGCCGGCCGCGGGTTCGGTCCGGCCGTCGAGGTCGGGCAGGCGTCCGTCGTACTGCGGCTCCCAGTTGCCGTCCCCGTCGGCGCTCAGTCCGCCCTCCGCCTCCAGTGTCTGCTGGGTCTCGGCCAGGCCGATGCCGCGCTGGAAGGCGGCCATCAGTCCCGGGTCGTGGCCGGCGGGCTCCTCGCCGTCCGGCCGGGGCACGGGGCCGCCGCGCAGTTGCGGGACGATGTGTTCCTGCGCGCGCCGCTTGGGAAGCTGAGGCTTCACCATGGTCCCGCGCACGCCCCCGACCCGGGGCACGGGGGCTTCTCCGGCCCGCCTCTCCACCAACTCCCGCTCTCCGGACCGAATTCCGGGGACGGCGTCGGCGGGGGTGCTGCGCTCGCCGGGGGTTCCGCGCCGGGGGAGGGGAGGGGCGGTGTTGAGGGGGGTTGGGGAGTTCGGGGAGGTCGGGGAGTTCCTGGGGGGCGGGGAGTTCGGGGGTACGGAGTTCACCTCGGCCGGAGGGCTGGACGGTACGGAGTTCCCTTCGGCGGGGGCCGGAGATCTTGGCGAGGCCTCAGTCGGTACGAAGCTCCCGGCGCCCGGAGCCGAAGAGTCCGGCGCAACGAACGCCCCCGTGGCCGGAGCAGCCGAACCGGGCGACGCGGCGCCCCCGCCGGCCGAAGCGGAACGCGACGCCGACAAGAAAGCCCCGCCGCCTGGAGCCATTTGCCCCGCCGCTCCCCCAGCCGCACCCGCCGGGGCGGGAGGCTGCGACGCGAGGAAACTCCCCTCAGCGGGATCCCCCGACGACACGGCAGCGCCGCCCGCCGGATTCTCCTGCTTCTGCGGAACAGGGTTGCCCTGAGCGGGAGTCGACGACACGGACATCCCGTTGACCGGAGTCCCATGACGCGGCGAAACTCCAGCCCCACCCGCCGACCCCTCCTGCCCCCAGGGCACAGCCGTCCCCCGAGCCGGAGTCGCGTGCCTCGGCGAACCCCCCGGCCCGCCGGCCGGCATCGGCTGCCCGGCCGGCGTCGTACTACCGGCCTCTGACCCCCCCTGCTCCCGAGGCACCGCCACCCCCCTCCCCGGAGTCGCATGGCGCGGCCCCGCGCCGGAGGCGGACGGCGTCGTCCCGTCACCCCCCGCCCTCACAGCCGCCCCGCCCACCGCAACCCCTCGCCCCGAGCCACTGTCGAAGCCGTTCGCCGATCCCCGAGCAGCGGCGAAGCCGTTCAACCCGGTCCCCGCGCCCGATCGCCCCTCATCAGACCCGGTCCGCGAGCCCCCCGCAGCCGTCCCCCGAGCCGGAGTCGACAGCACGGACGTCCCGCCGACCGAACCCCCCTGCCCCTGCGGAACGGCCGTCCCCCTAGCCGGAGTCGACAGCACGGACATCCCACCGCCCGGAGTCCCATGACGCGGCGAAACTCCACCCCCGCCCGCCGAACCCCCCTGCCCCCGAGGCACAGCCACCCCCCGAGCCGGAGTCGAGCCGTCCCCGCCCCCCGGCCCCCCATCCCCCCGCCCCGTCTCCTCATACAACCCCGGCGGCATCTCCGCAGGCCCCAGCAGGGACTGCGGGACGATCAGGACCGCCTGGACTCCGCCGTAGATGTTGTTCTGGAGGCGGACGCGGATGCCGTGGCGGTGGGCCAGTTGGGAGACTACGAAGAGGCCGATGCGGCCGTCGGCGAGGAGGCGGGCGACGTTGACCTGGTCGGGGTCGGCCAGGAGGGTGTTCATGCGGGACTGCTCCTCGGGCGGCATCCCCAGGCCGCGATCCTCCACCTCGACCGCGAGACCGGAAGTCACCAGGTTGGCCCGCAGGAGCACTTGGGTGTGCGGCGCGGAGAAGACCGACGCGTTCTCGATCAGCTCGGCGAGAAGGTGGACGACGTCGGAGACGGCGTGCCCGCGCAGCTCCCCGTCGATCGGCGGGACGAGTTTGACCCGGGAGTACTGCTCCACCTCGGCGATCGCGGATCGCAGCACCTCGATCGCGGGTACGGGATTGCTCCACTGCCGGCGCGGAACGGCCCCGCCGAGAACGGCGAGGTTCTCGGCGTGCCGGCGGACACGAGTCGCCAAGTGGTCCACGTGGAAAAGGCTCTTGAGGAGATCGGGGTCCTCGATCTCGTTCTCCACATCGTCCAGGACACAGATCTGCCGGTGGACGAGGGACTGGAGCCGGCGCGCGAGGTTGACGAAGACTTCGAGTTTCTGTTCGCTGCCGGTCCGGCTGGAGAGCTGGGCCGCGTACCCGACGGCGGCGACCGCCCCTTCGTGCGTACGCGCCAGATCCGCCGCGAGCAGCTCGAACTCGTCCGCGTCCGCAGGCGGCCCGCCGCGTGTCTTGCGCTGCGGCATCGCCTCCCCGCGCCGCAACGCCTCGACCAGCGCGCGCAGTTCGGCGTCGTGCCGCGAGCTGGCGCGGCGCAGCGCGTCGACGCGGTCGCTGATCGAGCGGGCGGTGCGGCCGGCGACGATCGCGGCGATCGCGATGCCGGTCCCGGCGACGAGGACCGCGCCGGCGAGGACCGCCCAGAAGGTGGGGGTGAGGCGGGTGCCCGCCGTGCGGACGGCGAACAGGAGGACCGCGCAGGCGCTGAGGGCGACGGCGGTCGGCGGAAGCACCGCGAGCCGCAGCAGCTGCGGCCGTATGAGCGGGGCGGGCGCGGAGTGGGCGACCGGCCGTCCGTGCCGTCCGCCCTCGCGGCGGTCTGCGCGAGCGGCCGGTGCGCGGAGGTGAGACATCGGTGTCCTTCGTCCTGGTCCTCGGGGGGCGACGGACACTCACAGTAGTTGCCAACCCATGCCATGCGGTGGGCAGTTGAGGAACTCGTACGGCTATCGTCCCACTCTGGTATGAGGGTTCGCACGGCTGACCGATAAGACACCGACGGCGCGGGCCGGTTGGCGGGCCTACGGTCGTAACTCACCGTGTCCGCCATGGCCTTAGCTCATAACCACCCGCTCTGCGCCGCCCGCACGCCCGCCTCGAAACGGCTGCGCGCGCCCAGGCGTTCCATGATCGAGGCCATGAGGCGGCGGGCGGTGCGCGGGGAGATGAACAGCTTCGCCGCCGCCGACTCGTCGGTGTGGCCCTGGGCGATGAGGATGAGGAGTTCCTTCTCCTGCGCGGTCAGGCCCTCGCTGTCGGGGAAGCGGTCGGCGCCGAGCGGGCGGGCGGTCTCCCAGACCCGTTCGAAGAGCGCGACCAGGGAGGCGACCATGCCGGGTTCGGTGAGGAACAGGGCTCCTTTGCGGGTGTCCTCCGGGTCGATCGGGACCAGTGCCCGGCGGCGGTCGACGAGGACCATCCGGGGCGGCAGTTCGCGGATGGTGCGGAACTCCCCGCCGTGGTCGGTGAGCCAGCGCGCGTAGTCGAGGGTCGCCTCGTGCTGCCGGATGGAGTCGAGCCCGACGGTCCGCACGGCCACCCCCCGCTCCAGCACCGGCAGGTCGTTGCCCCGCGCGGACGCCGTCGCCGCGGCCGACTGGGGGCCGCCCGGCATGAACGTCATCACGGACTCCTCGACCTCCTGCGACAGCAGTTCGAGGCGCTGCTGCACGACGTCGAGGCCGACGAGCCGCTGCACCCCGCCGTCGGCGTCGTCACCGGCCGCCGAGCTGGTCGCCTCATGAGCCGCCAGCATGCGCAGGATGGTCGTATGGCTCGCCGCGATCTTCTGCTGGCGTTCCAGGAGCTGTTCCTGTTCGCGCTCCAGGAGTTCCTGGAGCGCGACGACCGGATCGACGGCGAACAATTGCGTCGGCCGGTCCCGCGACTCGCGTACGATCCGCAGCGCGCGCAGGTCCTCGAAAGCCGCGAGCACCTCGTCCGGGGTCAGCTGGAGTCCGCCGGCGAGGTCTTCCACGGAGGAGTACGGGTGGTCGAGCGCCGCCCGGTAGACGGCCTCCTGAACGGGCGCGAGACCAAGAAGTGCCATCATCGCCGTCACCTTCCGTCGCGGGGGCGCTACCCGCAGCACCGCATTTCGGGCCCTCAGAGTAGCTTCGCTCTCCGCTTCCGCCCGCTCCGCACAGCCTTTGTTTCGCAAATCAGCAATTTTTCCCGCGCTGATTAGGAGTGTGGTCTTGATTTGCCTCTCCGCCCCTTATCGAGGCTTTATTAAGCCCGGGTGAAAACACCTGCACCCGCTGATAAAGATTCCGCTCGGGACGAGACTCGGAGCGCGGCGCAGGGCAGCGGGCCGGGGCTGCGGGGACGGCCGTCGAGGCGGCACCGGGGCCCCTGGAGCCGACTGCCGAGGATCCACCGGCCACCGGCGGATTCCATTCCCAGTTTCCCCAGTCCAGGCTCAACTCTCTGGCCCGCCGGGCCCGTTCGCGCCTAGTTTCTCGTTCGGCCGGTGTCGGCCTCCCCCGAGGAATTGAGGTGCATTCCGCAGTGAGCACGGAAACCCCGCCCGGCGCGTCCCCGGACCCGGGCGTCGCGGGGCAGGCGCGCGCGGACGAAGGCTTCCCGCGCTGGGACCGTTCGGTGCCCGCGCCGCTGTCGCCGGCGCAGGAGCGGCTCTGGATCCGCCGCCAGCTGCACCCGGACGGCGCGGGCCACCACTTCCGGGCGCTGGTGCGCTTCACCGGCGAGCTGTCGGAGGCGACGCTGGAGACGGCGCTGGACCGGGTGATCGAGCGGCACGAGGCGTTCCGGCTGTCGGTGCGCCTGGCCGACGACGGCTACCCGGTGCAGCGGGTGCACCCGCACACGCGGTACGTCCTGCCGGTGACCGACCTGTCGATGGTGACCGCGCCGGAGCGGGAGGCGGAGCTGGCGCTGCTGACGGACCGGCTGCCGGCGGCCCCGTTCCCGCTGGAGCACCCGCCGCTGGTGCGCTGGCATCTGGTGAAGCTGACCGCCGAGGAGTACGTGCTGCTGCACGTCGGGCACCATCTGGTCCACGACGGCCGGTCGTTCGACGTGTTCCTCGGCGAGCTGGCGGCGGCCTACCGGCAGGCCGCCGAGGGCCGTCCGCTGCCGCCGGCCCGGTCCGGCACGGACTTCGTGGACATCGCCGCGTGGCAGCACGGGCAGCTGGAGTCGGGGGCGCTGGACGGGCAGCTGGCGTACTGGCGGGAGCGGTTCGCGTCACCGCCGGCGCCGCTTGAGCTGCCGGCCGACCGGCTCCGGCCGCAGGTGCCGAGCTTCGAGAGGCGGGCGCTGCGGATCACGCTGGACGGCGAACCGGGCCGTGCGCTGCGGGAGTTCGCGCGGGGGCGGGGGGTGCCGCTGGGTCTGACGCTGTTCTCGGGGTGGCTCGCGTGGCTGAACCGGCTGACCGGGCAGCGCGATCTGTGCGTGGGGAGTTCGCTGGTGCACCGGACGCGGCCGGAGACCGAGCGGATGATCGGGATGCTCGTCAACCAGCTGCCGATGCGGGTGGAGGTGGACGCGGAGCGGGGCTTCGGGGCCGTCCTGGAGGCGGCGCGGGACACGCTCGTGGCCGCGCGGGAGCACCCGGACGTGCCGTTCCACAAGATCCTGCCCGAGGCCCGCTTCTCCCGGGACGTCCCCTTCCTGCGGGCCGGCTTCGGTTTCCATGACGCGCCGCCGGCGTCGCTCGCGCTGCCGGGCGCGCGCATGTCGGTGACGGAGGGCGTCTCCAACGGCTCCGCCGAGTTCGACCTGAACATCACCGTGCTCCCCCGCCCGGAGCGGATCACCCTGATCTGGGAGTACGCCACCGACCTCTTCGACGAGGCGACGGTGAAAAGGTTCGCCGCCCAATTCCAGTACTTGCTGGGCCAGTTGACCGAGCACCCCGACACCCCGCTCAAGAAGTACGAACCGCTGGGCCGGCCGACCCACCCCTCTGAGGCGTGAGCCGGTGCTTCACCCGACCCCGCCACCCCCAATCCGCCCGAAGCGAGCTGGAGCTGTTGTGAGCGACACCGTCCCCTCCTGGCTCCGCCGCCCCGCCCCCCGCCCCGCGGCCCCCACCCGTCTCCTCTGTTTCCCCTGCTCCGGCGGCGGCAGCCTCATGTACCGGCCGTGGGTGCGGCTGCTGCCCGATGAGGTGGAGCTGGTCGTCGTGCAGCCGCCGGGGCGGGAGGACCGGGGCGGGGAGGCGGCGCTGACGCGGGCCTCGGACGTCGTCGACGGACTGCTGCCGGAGCTGCGGGAGTGCCTCGACCGGCCCGTGGTGTTCTTCGGGCACAGCATGGGCGCGATGCTGGCGTACGCGACGGCGCTGCGGCTGCGCGAGGAGGGGCTGGCGCAGCCCCGGCACCTGTTCGTCTCCGCCCGCCGCGCCCCGCAGCTCCCCCCTGCGGGCCCGCCCCGGCACACCCGCTCCGACGCGGGCCTCGTCGAGGTACTGCGCGAGCTGGGCGGCATGCCCGAGGAGGCGTTCGGCGTCCCGGGCCTGATGGCGTCGCTGCTGCCGCTGGTCCGCGCCGACTTCACGGTCTCGGAGACCTACGCCCCCGGCCCGGTGCCCCCGCTGGAGCTGCCGGTCACCGCGTTCGGCGGGCTCGCCGACCCTGCCGTACCGGTCGACGCGCTGGAGGCCTGGCGCGAGACCACCACCGCCCGCTTCGCCGCCCGCCTCTTCCCCGGCGGCCACTTCTACCTCCACGACGCCACCGCCGAGGTCGTCCGCATCGTCACGGCCGGCCACCGGGCGGACGCCGGCAGGGCGGAGTTCGCCTGGTGAACCCCCGTCCCCAGGAAGCCCCCTCCCCAGCGAAAGAAACCACCCCATGAACCCGATCCCGAGCCCTGTAGCAAGCCCGACCCCCGTAGCGACCCCGATCCCGCCCCTCACCCTCAACCCCACCCCCAGCCCCCTCCCCGCCGCCCGGCGCCAACTCCTCCTCACCGCCCCCGAGTTCGGCCGCCACTTCACCGACCACATGGTCACCGCCCGCTGGAGCGAGGACCGCGGCTGGCACGACGCCCGCCTCGACCCCTTCGCCCCGCTCCCCCTGCATCCCGCCGCGATGGCCCTGCACTACGGCCAGACGGTCTTCGAGGGCATGAAGGCGTACCGGCAGCCGGACGGTTCGGTGGCCGTCTTCCGCCCGGCCGAGAACGCGGCCCGCTTCCGCGCCTCCGCCCGCCGCCTGGCGATGCCGGAGCTGCCGGAGGAGCTGTTCGTCGCGGCGGTGGACGCCCTGGTCGCACACGACGCGGGCTGGGTGCCGGACGGCCCGGAGAGCTCCCTGTACCTGCGCCCGTTCATGGTCGCGACGGAGGCGTCGCTGAGCGTGCGGGCGGCGCGCGCGTACCTGTTCGGGGTGATCGCCTCCCCGGCGGGCCCGTACTTCCCCGACGGGATCCGCCCGCTGACGGTGTGGATCTCCGAGGAGCATGTGCGCGCCGCCCCGGGCGGCACCGGCGCGGCCAAGTGCGGCGGGAACTACGCCGGTTCGTTCGCGGCGCTGGAGGAGGCCGCCGGGCGGGGCTGCGACCAGGTGGTGTGGCTGGACGCGGTGGAGCGGCGCTGGGTGGAGGAGATGGGCGCGATGAACCTGTTCTTCGTGCACGCCGACGGGCGTGTGGTGACTCCCCTGCTCAGCGGCTCCCTGCTGCCGGGCGTGGTGCGCCGCTCGCTGCTGCGGCTGGCGGCGGACTTGGGCCACGAGGTGGCGGAGGAGCGGGTCGGCGTGCGCGAGTGGCGGCGTGACTGCGAGCGCGGCCTGATCACGGAGGTGTTCGCGTGCGGCACCGCCGCGATGATCACCCCGGTCGGCGCGGTGCGCTCGGCGGGCGGCGGCTGGACGGTCGGCGACGGCCGCCCCGGCCCGGTCACCCTGCGGCTGCGCGACACCCTCCTCGCCCTCCAGACGGGCCGCCTCCCCGACCGCCACGGCTGGCTGCACCGCGTCCCCCCGGCCGGCCCCGCCCCCGTGACCGCCCCGGCGGGCCGCCGTACCGCGTTAGTCAACTCCCTCTGACCACAAGGAGATCCCCGTGCCCGACGACCGCTTCGACGTCTACGACATGACATTGCGCGCCGCTCCCCAGCGCAAGGGCACCGGCCTGAGCACCGCCGGCCGGCTCGCCGTCGTCCGGCTCCTGGACGACTTCGGGGTCGGCTACATCGAGGCCGCCGGTGACGCCGCGTTCTTCCGGCGGGCCCGGGCTGAACTCCCGTTGCGCCATGCCGTCCTCGTCGCCCAGGGCGCAGCCCGCCGCCCCGGGGTCACGGCCGCCGAGGACCCGGGGCTCGCGGCGCTCGTCGAGGCGGGCACCGAGGCGGTGACGCTGACCGCGCAGACCCATGACGCCGAGAGCCCGCGCGCGGTCGCCGACAGCGTCACCCACCTGCGGGCCCTCGGCCGCCGGGTGTTCGTCGACTGCGAGCACTTCTTCGACGGGTACGCGGCGGACCCGGGGCACGCCCTGGCCGTCGTACGCGCCGCGCGCGAGGCGGGCGCGGCGGCCGTCGTCCTGTCCGACACCGCCGGCGGCACGCTCCCGGAGCGGCTGGGCACCGTGGTGGGCGAGGTCCGGGCGGCGGCCGGCGGGCGGCTCGGGGTCCATGCGCGCGACGACGGCGGCTGCGCGGTGGCGGGCACGCTGGCCGGGGTCGACGCGGGCGCCGTCCACGTCCGCTGCTCGGCGGGCGGCCACGGCGGCCGGGCCGGCCACGCCGACCTCTTCCAGGTCGTGACCGCCCTGGAGCTGAAGCGCGGCCGCACGGTCCTGCCCGAGGGCGCGCTGCGCCGTACGACCCGCACCGCGCGGGCCGTCGCCGAGATCACCGGTATGGCGCCGCCGGTGCGCCGGCCGCATCCCGGGGCGCCGGAGCGCGGCCGGAAGCGGCGCCCGGAGCTCCCGGCGGAGCTGGCGGCCCTGGTCGAGCGGCGTGAACTCCTGGGCTACGCCTACGAGTCGGCCGGCGCCTCGCTGGAGCTGCTGGCGGACGCCGGGGGCGGGCGGCCGTACGAGGAGGGGTTCTGGCGGGTCGTCGCCGAAGGGCATCAGGGCGGGCGGAGCGTCAACGAGGCGGTCGTCGAGCTGCGCGCGGGCGAGCGGCGGGCCGTGCGCGTCGCGAAGGCCGCCGGGCCCGTCCAGGCGCTGGAACGGGCCCTGCACCGGGCGGCGGCGCAGCTGTTCCCGCAGGTCACGGCCGTGCGCGTGACCGCCCGCAGCACCGAGGTCCTGGACGCGGCCGGCACCACCCGGGTGCTGCTGACCCTGACCGACGGCTACGACCGCTGGAGCACCGTGGGCGTCGCCCCGAGCGTCCTCGCCGCGTCCTGGCAGGCCCTCGACGACGGCTACGTCCACTGGCTGCTGCGCTCGGGAGCGATGACCGCCGCCACGGGGACCGTACGCTGAAAAGCCCCGATTTCCGTGGCCGGAACATGCCCAGCCGCTTGCTGCCAGCTTTCTCCCCTGACAAAGGAAAGACCCTCTTGAGAAGCTGGCGGTAAACAGGAAAAGGGCGAAGGAAATCGGCGGCCCCGGTCCGGCAGCACTCCGGATCTTCCTTTTCTTCCGCACCCGAGCGCTCCTTTCCCGACGCGGCCTTTTCCTCTCCGGACGGAAGAAACCAAGAGGTGCCCCCACATGATCACGGAAGGTCTGGTCGCGACCGCGACCTGGAGGACGGACCGGTCCCTGACCGTGACCGAGGCCGGAGGGGCGTCCCGCTGGCCGGGGCTGCGCCCGGGTGACCACATCCCCCGCTGGGACCTGGGGGACACCGATCTGACCGAGTGTTTCCGCACGGCCCACCGGATGGCGTTACGCGGCCGGACGACCACCTGGGAGGTCCTGGACCCCGCCCACCTGTGGAAGGCCGTCCTGTACGCGGAGCTCGCCGAGGACGACCGCGTCACCGGGGTCGTCGGCACGGCCTGGGAGCTGCCCGGGCAAGGCATCCGGCCGGGCCCGAAAGGCGCGGTGACCAGGGAGGCGGTGAGCCGGGCCAGGACCGGCCCGGCGGCCGGGGCGCGGGCGGCGCACCGGCCGCCGGGGCACGCCGCCCGCCTGATCGCCGTGCCGCACCCGGCGGACGGGCTCGGGCCGCTGCTGTCGAAGCTGCCGGTGCCGCTGCTGGAGGTGTCGGCGGCCGGGGTGGTCCTGGACGTCAACCCGGCGGCCGTGGAGCTGTTCCACTGCCGGGCCGCCCGGGACATGGCGGGCCGGCTGCTGCACCGGGCCGCCGCGCCCGCCGATCCGGGCACGGCCCGTTTCACCAGGCCGGACGGCACCTCCTTCACGGCCCGCTGCCTGACGGTCCCCTCGCCGTGGGACGAGGGGACGGAGTTCATGGTCCTGCACGACCCCATCGACGTCATCTGGCCCGAGGAGGCGGGCTCCCCCGACCTCCACCGCCCCCTGCTGTCCGCGACCGAGGCGGCCATCCTGGAGCTGACCGCCCAGGGCCTGACCAGCACGCAGATCGGCGCCCGGCTGCACTTCAGCGTCAACAACGTCGAGTACCACCTCACCAACATGCGGCTGCGCCTGGGCGGCGTGAACCGCGTCGCCCTGGTCGCCCACGCGTACGCCTGCGGCGTGCTGCCCCGGGGCGTGTGGCCGCCGTCGGCGATCGCCACCCGGGCCGTCCCGTCGGACACGGCGGCGTGACCTCCCCGTCCGTGCCCCCCGGAAGGAGCACCCCGTGACCGCGCAGGCCGCCTGGAAGGTCCTCGCCCCCGGAGCCTGGGACCAGCCGCTGCTGCTCGCCGTGGACTTCGCCGACCCGGGCCGCCCGCGGCCGGCGTTCGACGCGCTCGCCCCGCTGCTCGGCCCCGGCATCCCGCTGTGGGAGTGCCGCCGGCCCGAGACCGAGTGGGAGGACCGGCCGGACGGCGAGACGTTCGCGGAGTTCTGGGCGGAGGGGGTGCGGGTGACCGGGCGCCAGGTGGCCGCGGTCCTCGGCCACCGCGTGGGCGGCCTGTACGCGGCCCGGCTGGCGCGGCTCGTGGCGCGCCAGCAGGACCGGGCGCCCCAGGTCGTGCTGTTCGACCCGGAGCCGCCGAGCCGCCCCGGCATGACGGCCGGCTTCCGCGCGGCCGTCGCCCGCCTCTCCTCGCTCCTGACGCCGCACGAGGAGGAACTGGCGGAGCGCACCGCCCGGGAGGCGGCCCTGGACGACGGCCCGCTGACCGAACTGGGGGCCAGGCTGGCCAAGTCGTTCACGGAGATCGCCCACTCCGCCCACGCCGCGGCCGGCCTCCCCGCCGAACCGGCCGCCGAACTCGCCGAGGCCTACGGCGGTTACGTCACCTACGTGGCTGCCGCGTCCGGGTACGACCCGGCGCGGCTGTGGTCCGGCGCGACGGCACTGACGTCCCTGACGGCCGGCGCGCACGCGGACCTGGCGGGGCGCCGGATCCAGGTCGCGGCGGCGCGCGAGGACCTCCTGGGCAGCCCCCTGACGGCCGAGGCGCTGGCCGGCCTGCTGGCCTGATCCGTCCTCGCCGGACCCCGCTGTCCCAAAGCGGCCGGGCCGCTTCCGACGCCCCTGAACCCCTTCTCCGGCGCGGCCCCCGGGGGCCAGAATCTCATCACCGAGGAAAACGCGGGAAGGAAAACCGAGAAGCGGCCGAAGAAAACCGGCCCCGGATTTCCACCGAATTCCCCGAACCAGACTTCCGGCAGTACCGAGTGCGGTACCCGTTTGCCCAAAACGGCCCCTCACCGGAATTTACCGGCCCCCGCTCCACCGCCGCCGCTAACGAAGGAACCGAAAATGACTCGCTCGCTTCGCTTCTACGGAATCGTCCTCGGCGCCCTTCTCGCCACCACCACCCTCACCGCCACCGCGCAGACCGCCCTTCAGCCGTCTCAGACCAGCCACACGCAGGCGGACGAGAGCGGCGACGGCCTCATCTGGGACTGACCCGACACCGGGGCCGCGTCCGGGACTTCCCTTCCACCAGACCGCTCCGGGAGCCGCACGCCCTGGCACAACCAGGGAAAAGGGGCCGACAGCCAGAAGCTGTCGGCCCCTTCTGGGGCTGTGTCGGCGCGCTCTGGGGCTACGCCGGTTCTGGGATCCGGGGCTACGCGGCACTGGAGATATGCCCGCGCGGCTCTGGGGCTGCGCGGCTCCGAGATGTGCCCGCGCAGCTCTAGGCGTTCCTCAGCCGGCCACCGCCGCCGCGGCCTCCCCCTCGCCGACCGGGACCGTGCCCCCGGCCGCCGGTGTCTCCGGCCAGCCGTCCTCCGGTGTGATCGCGGCGATCCGCCACCACGGCTGGTCCGGGACCGTCTCCGCCGTCGGCTCGAAAGGCTGGCCGGGGCGGGGCAGGGCGATACGGGCGCCGGCCGCGCGGGCCGCCGTCACCGTCCCCTCCCCCGGCTCCGCCCAAGGGTGCTGGGCGAGGTTGAAGGTGCCCCAGTGGATGGGGAGCATGATCCCGGACGGGGTACCGCCCTGGAGGTCGAGGTGGGCGCGCAGACCCTCCTCGGGGGTCATGTGGATGTCGGGCCAGAACTCGGAGTAGGCGCCGATCTGGATCATCGTCGCGTCGAAGGGGCCGTGATCGGCGCCGATGTCCTTGAAGCCCTCGAAGTAGCCGGTGTCCCCGCTGTGGAAGATCCGGTGCCGCTCGCCCTCGACGACCCAGGACGCCCACAGCGTGTGCTGCCCGTTGCGCAGGCCGCGCCCGCAGAAGTGGCGGGCCGGGGTCGCGGTGAGGGTGAGGCCGGCGACCTTGGTCTCCTCGTTCCACTCCAGTTCACGCAGCCGGTCCGGGGAGACCCCCCAGTGCTCCAGGTGCGCGCCGACGCCGAGCGGGACGGCGAAGAGGGTGTCGGTGCTAGCCAGCGCCTTGATCGTCGGCATGTCGAGGTGGTCGTAGTGGTCGTGGGAGATCACCACGACGTCCACGGGGCCCAGCGCGGCCAGCGGCAGCGGGACCGGATGCATCCGCTTGGGCCCGGCGAACGGGAACGGCGAACACCGCTCGCCCCAGACCGGGTCGAACAGCACCCGGTGCCCGTCGATCTCGGCGAGCACACTGGAGTGCCCCATCCAGGTCAGCCGCAGTCCGCTGGCGGGCGGGCCCGCGAGGTCGGCCAGCGTCGTGGCGTGCACGGGGACCGTTCCCGAAGGGGCCCGCAGCAGCCTGCTGTCCCGGTCGAAGAAGGCCTTCGCGAGCTCCCCGGCCGAGCCGGAGGGCCGCGAACGGAAGGAGGGCCCGCCGGGATTCACGAACGCGCCGTCCTTGAAATGCGGTGACCGGCGGATACGCGCCAGCCGCTCGCCACTCGGGTCCGCGCCGAAGGCATCGGGCTGGAGCGCGCGGAGCCCGAGGCTCAGGGAACGGGGACCGGCCACGGTACCTCCAGGTGGAATCGGTGAGGATTCCATTATGGGCGGCACCTGTGACAACCGTCCGTGGGGGCGGGTCCGGGCGGACGTCGGCGCAGCTCAGCCGGGGGGAGCGGGCCGATCGACCGGTCGGCCGGGCCGGTCGACGGGGCAGCACGGCGCGTGCGGGGTGAGCGTGCGGCCCGGCTCGGACGCAGCAGCCGCACCGCCCGCCCCCTCAGTCCAGCTCGTACACCGCCGTCACCGAAGACGTCGCCTTGATCTCGCCCGGCGAGACCGGGACCGCCCCGAACCCCCCGGCGGGCATGTCGGCGGCCATCATCGGGGGCGGCGGGCTCATGAACCCGGTGCCGTTCTCGCTGAGGGAGACCAGCCGCCCGAGGTGGCGTCCGCTGAGCTCGGCGTACTGCTCGGCCTTCCTGCGGGCGTCGGTGAAGGCGGCCTTGCGGGCGGCGGACTGGAGCGGGGTGCGGTCGGCGAGGTCGAAGCCGACGGAGTCGACGCGGCCAGCGTCCCCGGTGGCGTCGGTGACGGCCTCCAGGACGGCGCCGGTCTTGGAGACCGGACGGACCTGCACGGAGAACGACTGGGCCGCGCGGTACCCGGTGAGGACGGCGGTGCCGCCGGTGTAGTCGTACACCGGGCCGAGGGACACGTTCTGCGTGCGGATGTCCTTCTCGGCGATCCCCTGCGCGTGCAGCGCCTTGAGCAGTTTGGCGGCGGCCTCGCTCTGGGCGGACTGCGCCTCCTTGGCGGTCTTCGCGGTGGCCTCGACACCGACCCCGAGGACGGCCATGTCGGGCGCGGCGCTCGCACTGCCGTCACCGCTCACCGTGACGGTCGTCGCGGCGGGCGCGAGCCGGGCGGCGGGGCGGCTCGGGGCGCCGTCCAGCGCCGTCGCGGCGGGCGCGGCGGCGGCCGGGAGGCCCAGGGCGAGCAGGGCCACGACGGACGCGGCGACGGGACGGGGGGTACGGGAACGGCGCATACGGGCGGGTCCTTCGCGAGGGGGAGGATGACGCGGTCATCCCAACACCCGCCCCTCCTGCGGAGAACCGGCCCGCCGCGCGGCTTCCGTACGATCACCTCACTGGCGCAAGCGCCCTGAGGCACCCTCTGTCAGGCGACTCAGGGCGCTTGCGCCAGTGCGGCACCCCCCTGTCAGGCTCAGGCGACCGCCGCGATCCGCATCTTGATGTCGTCCGGCGACAGCGCGCCCTTCGCGGTGACGTGGTCCCCGGAGGACTCGCCGCGCAGCCGGCGGCCGATCCAGGGGACGAGGTACTCGCGCGCCCAGTGCACGTCGTCGCGCCGGACGTCGAGGGTGCCGCGCGGCGGGAGCGGCGGCCAGGACTGCTCGGGGTCGGCCGGCACGTCGACGCCGAGGGCCTGTCCGGCGCGCAGCGCGACGCGGGTGTGCCCCTCGGGCGAGAGGTGCAGCCGGTCGTCGTCCCAGGCCCGGCGGTCCTGGACGGACTTCAGGGACCACAGGTCGAGGACGGGGCAGCCGTACCGGTCGGCGATGGCGCGCACGTGTCCGTTGTAGGTGGCGATCTTGCCGCGCAGGTGCTTGAGGACGGGCATGTGCCGGGTGTCGAAGCCGGTGGTCACCAGCACGGTCCCGGACACCTCGGCGAGCTGGGCGACCGCCCGCTCGAAGCGTTCGGCGACCTCGTCGGGGTCGGTCCCAGGGCGCAGGATGTCGTTGCCGCCCGCGCAGAGCGAGACCAGGTCGGGGGCCGCCGCGACGGCCTGGGGAAGCTGGTCGGAGACGACCTGGTCGAGGAGTTTCCCGCGCACCGCGAGGTTGGTGTAGTCGAAGTCGCCCTCGGCCCGCCGGTCGGCGAGGAGCACGGCGAACCGGTCGGCCCAGCCGACGAACGCCCCGTCGGGTCCGGGGTCGCCGACGCCCTCGGTGAAACTGTCCCCGAGCGCCACGTACGACCCGATCATCACTGTTCCGCTGTCATTCTTCGAATCGTCTGCCACAACATCCCATGATTCACCCGGCGATGTGACCTACGCGACCGTAGGAAGGGGTTGACGGGCGGTGAGATAAGCCACTCTTAAAGACTTTGCCAATCCGGGAATAAGCGGGGGGCTCAGCCGCGTCGGTGCTCCAGGGCATGGACCCTGAACTCCGCGAACCGGAAGTGGCTCCAGGTCGTCCGGAAGGCGAAGTGCCCGCCCGTGTACGGCTCGGGGTCCCGGTGGTCGAAGACCAGCCGCCCGTTGTTCCACCACTGCACCAGCGACCCGGCGGAGACGATCCGCACCCGGTTCGGCTCGTTCGCCGTCAGCAGGGGTTCGGTGTAGTCGCAGACGAGCGGCCGTACGCCCGCCTCCCCGACGTAACGGCGCAGCCGGGTCGTGGTGTTGTAGTTGGCACCGTAGCCCGAGCAGTAGGTCGTCGTCCGGGGAGCGGACGTCGGTCGCGTTCCAGAAGTTGTCGAGATCGGGGTCGCGGTGTACCCGATGGCGTACGGACCTTCCAGCCGCCACCGATACCAGAGGGTGGCTCCGGCGGGCACACCGACGTCCAGGACACCTCGGGCGGCGGCGACTGTGCCACCGTTCTCCAACTCGACGGCCCATTGGGAGAGGCCGTGACGGAAGTCGTCGTGTGCGAGGGGGTGGGGGCGGTGGGGGGTTCGGGTGACGTGATCAACTCCGGCGACTCCGGTATCACCGACTCCGGCTGCGGCGGCTTGGGTTGCACCGGCTCCGGTCGCGACGGCTTGGGCAGCGCTGGACCCAGCTTTGGCAACTTCGGCAGCGCCGGCCTCAGTCGCGGCAGCTTCGGCGGCGCAACCGGAGTCGGCTCAGCCGGAGCCCTCACACCCCCGCGCACCCTGGAAACCTCGCGCACCCCCGACCCCCGCATCCCGCATCCCGCATCCCGCATCCCGCACACCCTGCCCCCTCGCACCCCACATATCCCGCAGCCCCATCCCTCCCCCACCCCCGCAAACCCCCGCAAACCCTGAAAGGCCGGCCCCGGGGATCCGGTTCCGGCCTCGCGGAGGCACGTCAGACAAACGGCCTAGCAGCCGCAGGCATCACCCCACGGAGACGCCATGCGAGCGAAGGTAAGCAACCGGATCGACATCCGAGCCATAGTCAGGAGTCGTCCGTATCTCGAAGTGCAGATGCGGCCCCGTCACATTCCCCGTGGAGCCGGAGTAACCGATCTGCTGCCCCTCGGAAACGCTCTGCCCGGCGGAGACGGATATCTGGGAGAGGTGGGCGTACTGCGCGTAGTACCCGTCGGCGAGCTTGATGACGACCTGATTGCCGTACGCCCCGCCCCAGCCGGCGGAGACGACCGTCCCGGCGCCGACGGCCTTGAGATTGGTCCCGGTCGGGACGACGAAGTCGACGCCCGTGTGATACCCGCTGGCCCACATGCTGCCGGAGACCCGGTACCCGGTACCGATGACCGCACCGGTGACCGGAAGCGTGAACCCGGAGGCCGAACTCCCCGAACTCTCCGACGCCGGCTCGGTCTTCGAGGTATTCGAGCTCTTCAAGAAGGACGAACTCCCGGAGGAGGACTTCGAGGAACCGGAAGACGCCGACCCTGAAGAGGAGCTGGACGACGAAGAGGCGCCGGACGACGAGGACGAACCGGAACCGGTCGTCCCGGAGGTGCCGGTCGCCCGCGCCCCGAGCGTCAGCTTGAGCCCAGGATGGATCAGCGACGGATCGGACCCCACGGCGTCACGATTGTCGTCGTAGATCCGCTGCCACCCCCCACTGACACTCTGCTCCTCCGCGATCTTCGAGAGATAGTCGCCGGAGCGGACGGTGTACACGGCGGAAGTGCTCTTGCGGCTGCTCACCGGCGCGGCCTGAACGGCGCTCTCCGACACGGAGGCCGTGAGAGAGGCGGCGGACACGGCGGGGGAGCTCGCGGTCGAGGAAGTCGTCTGGGCGTGCGCCCCGGTGGCCCCCATCAGCGGAAGGGCGAGCGCGGCCCCGCCGGTTCCGGCGACGGCTAGCGAACGGGAGAAGCGCGGGGTCTTCGGGCGGCGGTGCTTACCCTTGCCGGGCATGGCGAATTCCTCTCCGTCGCCTGCGAGGTGAGCTGTCGGGTGCGGGCTGGAGCTGCCCGGCCGCGCGGTTGTCGCGGCTTTACCCCGAGCCGTCTCCGGTGGCGTCCGGATCCGGCGGTACTGCCTGTGGGTCCCCCGCTCCTGCCGTTTCACGGGTGGCGTGTTCGGTCTCCGGACAGCGGCAGGATTGGGCGTCCGCCCGGATTGATGGCGAACGTAAGCGACCGGGACGCACGGGGACAAGCGAAAGTCGCCCACGAATCGCTTTCCTGTCGATTCGCCGTGTGTTCCCGGCCCCGCCCGAACCGCGCCGAAAACCCCGCCCTGGCCCCAATTCCCCAAGGAAAACAGCGTGATTACGTGCACATGACGCGCGCCGCAGGGCCAGGAATATGACCCTGCTCACGCCACCGATTCACAGCTGCCTTTATTCCGGATCGAGTTGCACTGAAGCATTTCGAAACCGGACAGACCCCTCAGACTCGACGAAGCCGGAGAACAGCCGCATCAAGGTCCCCACGCAGCCCGGTCCGCAACCCGTGATGCAACAGCACCGCCCCCCGGTGGATTTCCCCCGTTTCAAGGCATTCGTACAACGCCCCGGCATCAAGCCCGCGCAGCCGCACCGCCGGGACGGTCTCCCCGTAGTGCTGGGCCTGGAGCCAGGCGAGGACGACGGTGTCGTCGCCGCGGACGTACTGCACGGCGCTGAGCCCGCCCTCGGGGGCCTTGAGCCGGTACAGGTCGCCCTGCTGGACGACGGGCCGGATCTCCTTGTACAGCGCGACCCACTCGCGCGCCTCGGCCAGCTCCGCGCCGGTCCACTCGGAGAGGTCGCCGCCGACGCCGAGGACCCCGGCGAAGGAGCTGATGAAGCGGAACTTCAGCGAGCTGACCCGGTGGTTGAGCTGGACGTTGGGGCTGTCGGTGACCCAGGCCGCCATGACCCGCGCGGGGTGGATCTGGCTGAAGCCGTGCTGGATGGCGAGCCGGTCCAGCGGGTCGGTGTTGTCGGAGGTCCACACCTGGTCGGTGCGGCTGAGGATGCCGAGGTCGATCCGGCCGCCGCCGCCCGAGCAGGACTCGAAGGCGACCCCGGGGTGGGCGGCGCGCAGCCGGTCGAGGAGCGAGTACAGCGCGCGCACGTGGTCGACCCACAGGCGCTGCGGATAGGCGTCGTCGGGCCAGCCGGCGTCGGTGAAGCAGCGGTTGAAGTCCCACTTGACGTAGTCGATGGGCGCGCTGGACAGCAGGGTGTCCAGCCGCTCCCACAGGTACTCCTGGACGTCCTCGCGCGCGAGGTTGAGCATCAGCTGGTTGCGGAACTCGGTGCGCCCGCGGCCGGGCTGGAACTGCACCCAGTCGGGGTGCGCGCGGTAGAGGTCGCTGTCGGGGTTGACCATCTCCGGCTCGACCCAGATGCCGAACTGCATGCCCAGGCCGTGCACTTGGTCGGCGAGGGGCTTGAGGCCCTGGGGGAAGCGGTCCGGGTTGGGCGTCCAGTCGCCGAGACCCGCGCGGTCGCTGGTGCGGGCGCCGAACCAGCCGTCGTCGACGACGAACAGCTCCACGCCCATCTCGGCGGCCCGCCGGGCGAGGACGAGCTGCTCCTCCTCGGAGATGTCGAAGGTGGTCGCCTCCCAGGAGTTGAACAGCACCGGGCGGTCCTGCGCGGCGTCCGGGATCACGTGCTCGCGCTGGTAGGCGTGCCAGGCGCGGCTGGCGCCGCCGAAGCCGCCGTCGGACCACAGGGCCGCGAGGACGGGCGTCGTGAAGGAGTCCCCGCGCGCGAGGAGCAGCAGCCCGGAGTCGTCGTGCCCGGCGCCGCCGGTGATCTGCACGCGCGCGTCGGGCAGCTGGGCGACGGCGATGCGCCAGGAGCCGGACCAGCCGAGGGCGGCGGTGAAGACCTCGCCGCGCTCCTCGGTCGCGTCGGTGTCGAGGGCGACCCACGGCAGATGCGGATGGCCGGTGTGCCCGCGCCGGCTGCCGATGACCTTCTCTCCGTAGGTGAGGGGCGCCCGTGTCAGCCGGGACTCGGCGGCCCAGCGGCCGTGCAGCTGCGACAGCCGCCATCCCTCGCGCTGCGGCAGCGTCAAGGTCGCGGAGTCGGCGCGCAGCAGCTCGAGGGGCTCGTCGGCGTCGTTGGCGAGGGTCGCCCAGCGCTCCACGACGTCACCGCGCATGCGGTAGTGCAGGGTGACCGTGAGCCCCCCGTCGCGGAAGCGCAGCCGCAGTTCGCCGTCGGCGGCGTCGGCGCTCTCGAAGGTCCACTCGGTGCCCCGGCGGCCGGGGACGCGGACCGAGAGGGCGGGGCGGGTGAAGCGGGGGCCGCCCTCCACCGGGTACTCCTCCCGCCCGTCCAGCGGGGACTCGAAGGACGAGCCGTGCGGCAGCGGGACCGCGGCCAGCGCCTCGGCGTCGGCGAGGGCGATCGCCGGACCCCAGTGCAGATGCAGCAGCTCGCCGCCCTCGGTGAGATGCAGGGCGTAACTGCTCGCCGGGCCCGAAAGGAGCCACGTACGCCCGTTCTCAGCGGTTTCCAGCATCAGACCCTCACACGATCGAAAATCATAAAAAACAGATACGAACAGACACGACCATTCGGAAAACATCATCAGGGTTCCCGGGGTCCTCGGGCAACGCCCTGTGGACAACTCTCGGCCTGTGGACAACTCCGGCACCCGTGCTCCCGGGCGCCCTGTGGACAACCTCTTCGCCGTCAGAGGTGTGCCGTATCGTCGAAGACGTGTCCCACCGGCCCATCCCTGAAGCCGCGGCGGTCGGGACCGACTGGGAGGGAGCCCCCGTGACGCAGCAGATCCCGTCGACCGAGCCCGAACTGGCAGGGGTACGCAATTTCCGTGATGTGGGCGGCCTGCCGACGACGGACGGCAGGCGGGTGAGGTACGGCGTCCTGTACCGCAGCGGCCATCTCGCGCACGCGACAGAAGAGGACGCCCGGTTCCTGGCCTCGCTCGGGCTGCACACGGTGTTCGACTTCCGCAACTCCTCCGACCAGAAGCTGGAGGGCCCGGACGTCGAGCTGCCGGGCGTGCGCAATGTGAACCTGCCGCTGTCCGACCCGGCGGACGGCGCGGAGTTCTGGAAGATGGTCCGCGACGGGCACATAGACCAGCTGCGCGAACTCCTCGGCGACGGCAAGGCGGCGGCGCGGATGACGGCGTCGTACCGGGCGATGGTCGCGCAGCGCACGTCCGAGCACTCCCAGGTGCTGCGGGCCCTCGCCGAGGACAGCGCCCCGGCGCTCATGCACTGCGCGGCCGGGAAGGACCGCGCGGGCCTGTCCATCGCCGTGACGCTGCTCGCGCTGGGCGTCGAGCGGGACGCGATCCTCGCGGACTACCTGGAGTCCAACGCCAAGCACCGCCGCTACCGGCTGCGCCGCTCCGACGGCTCGGCCCCCGAGCGCTCCCCCGAGGTCACCGAGCTGCTGGACCCCCTGTTCGACGCCCGCGCCGAGTACCTCCAGGCCGCGTTCGACGCCATCGAGGAGCGGTGGGGCGGGGTCGACGCCTACCTGGAAGAAGGCCTCGGCCTCACCCCGCAGCTCCGGGAGCAGCTGAAGGACCGCTTCCTGGAGTAGCCCCTACTGCCGCGCCCCCGCCTCGAACAGCAGCCAGAGGAAGGCCGCGAACAGATGCCCGCCGACGATGTAGATCAGCAGCCGCACCCACAGCCCGCGCGGAAACCGGTCCTCGCGCTGCCCGCGTCGCTCGGTCATGGCGTCACTCCAGGTTCTCCTAGGACGGGCCCCAGGCACAGCGCGGCCGTGGGGCTCTGCAAGAGGGTGTGGACGAAGAGCAGTTCGACCCCGCCCGGGTCCTGGGCGGCGATGCGGTGCGGGGTCAGCGAGTCGAAGTGCGCGCTGTCCCCGGGGTCGAGCAGATAGGCGCTGTCCCCGAGCCGCAGCCGCAGCCGCCCCTTGAGGACGTACAGCCACTCCTCGCCGGGGTGCACCCGCACGATGTCGCCCTGCGAGCCGTGCGGCACCCGCACCCGCAGCGCCTGCATACCGCGCCCCGGCGACCCGGCCTGCACATACGTCCAGCCGCCCGCCTCGGTCGGCTCCATGTCCCGGGCCCGGACGACCGCGTCCCGCTCGGCGACCCGCTCCCCCAGCAGCTCCGACACGGTCGTACCGTAGATGCGGGCCAGCGCGAGCAGCATCGGCAGCGAGGGCTGGCGCTGTCCGGTCTCCAGCCGGGACAGGTGCGCGGGCGAGAGCCCGGCGGACCGCGCGGCGGCCTCCAGCGTGAGACCGGCCCGCCGCCGCAGGGCCCGCAGCTGCGGGGCCACGACGGGAAGGGCGGCCTCGGTGTCACCGGCCGAGGGCTTCTCGCCGGCCGAGGGCTCTGAAAGGCTCATGCCTCCATTCAGCCCCGCCCTTGCCTCCGGGGCAAATTTCTTGTCTCAGAGGCAAATACTTACCGGTTGGCCACCGCCTGCCTGATCAGTGTCTTCCCGAAGTCCCACATCAGCCCGCCCCCGCTGTGGGCGTCATCCATGACCTCGGTGAACGCCTCCACGAACCGCTCCACGTCCCCCTCGTCCACGACCAGCGGCGGAATCAGCTTGATGACCTCCAGATGATCCCCGGAGACCTGCGTCAGGATCCGGTGCCGCTGGAGCAGCGGTACGACGACCATCTGCGCGAACAGCCCCTTGCGCGCCGCCTGGAGCATCGCCCACCGGCTGCGCAGCTTCAGCGACGACGGCTTCCCGAACTCGATCCCGATCATCAGCCCCCGCCCGCGCACGTCGGCGAGCAGCTCGTACTGACCGATGAGCGCGGTGAGCCGGGACTTCAGCAGCTCCCCCACCCGCCGTACGTGCGCGATCGTCTGGTCGTTCTCCATGACCGACAGGACGGCGAGCCCGACGGCCATGGCCTGCGCGTTGGAGCCGAAGCTGGCGGAGTGGACGAGGACGCGGTCCATCGAGGAGTAGACCTTCTTGAAGATCCAGTCCTTGCCGAGCGTCGCCCCGACCGGCACGTACCCTCCGGACAGCGCCTTGGCCACGCACACCAGGTCCGGCTCGACCCCCTCCTCGTGCTGGTAGGCGTAGAAGTCCCCGGTCCGCCCGAGCCCGGTCTGCACCTCGTCGGCGATGAGCAGCGCCTTGTGCTCGCGCAGCAACTCCTGCGCCGCGCGCAGATATCCGGGCGGCGTCTCGTGAACTCCCTTGCCCTGGATGGGCTCCACGATCAGCGCGGCGACGTCCCCCTTCTTCAACTCCCTTGCCAGCGCGTCGAGATCGCCCATCGGTACGGCCGTGTCGGGCAGCAGCGGCGCGAAGCCGTCCCGGAAGCCGGACTCGCCGTTGACGGAGAGGGCGCCGGTGGTCAGGCCGTGGAAGGCGTGGTCGCAGTACAGGACGCGGGGGCGGCCGGTCGCGGACCGGGCGAACTTCAGCGCCGTCTCGACCGCCTCGGTGCCGCTGTTGCCGAAGAAGACGCGGTCCAGGTGCGGGCTGTGGGCGAGGAGTTGTTCGGCGAGCAGGCCGGGCAGGGGCTGGCAGTCGAAGCGGGTGAGGTCGGCGAGATCGAGATCGAGGACGTCGTGCAGCGTCTTGCGGATCACCGGGTGGTGCCGGCCCAGCGCCATCACCCCGAACCCGGCGAGCATGTCGAGGTACTCGTTGCCGTCGGCGTCCCAGAAGTGCGCGCCCTCGGCCCGCTCGTACACCTTGTCGAAGCCGATCGTCCGCAGCATGCGCGGGAGTTGGGGGTTGAGGTAGCGGTCGTGCAGCTCGTACCGCTCACCGCCGCGCGCGGCGAGGAGGGCGCCGAGGTCGAACTCCGTGCTCATTCCTTCTCCTTGACTGTCCCATTGACGCCACCGACACCGGCCGCGCCGCCCGAGCCACCCGCACCGCCGGCACCCCCGAGAGCGCCGCCCAAGCCGCCCGCATCACCGACACCGCCCCCTCCCTCACCAACCCCCTTCACCGCAAGACTCGCCCCGATCCGCCCCGCGATCTCCACCGGTGTGAGCCCGATGTCCGCCAGCACCTCCCCCCGCTTCGCATGCGCCAGAAACTGCTCCGGAATCCCGAACCGCCGTACGGGCACGTCGACTTCGGCGTCCCCCAGCGCGAGGGCGACCGCCGAACCCACCCCGCCCGCCCGGGAGTTGTCCTCGACGACAGCCACGAGCCGGTGCCGCGCCGCGAGCCCCGGCAGCGCGGGGTCGACGGGCTTGACCCAACGCGGGTCCACCACCGTGCAGTTGATCCCTCGCGCCGCCAGCAGATCCGCCGCCTGGAGACAGACCGGCGCCATCGCGCCCACGGCGACGAACAGCACCCCCTCGCCCCCGTCGTACAGCACGTCCATCCCCCCGACCCGGCCGATGGCCGGCACCGCGGGGCCCACCGACTCCTTCGGGAAGCGGACCAGCGTCGGGGCGTCGTCGACGGCCACCGACTCCCGCAGCTGGAGCCGGAGCTGGTCGGCGTCGCGGGGTGCGGCGATGCGCAGGCCGGGGACCACCTGGAGGATGGACAGGTCCCACATCCCGTTGTGGGAGGCGCCGTCCGAGCCGGTGACGCCGGCCCGGTCGAGGACGAAGGTGACGCCGCAGCGGTGCAGTGCGACGTCCATGAGCAGCTGGTCGAAAGCGCGGTTGAGGAAGGTGGCGTAGACGGCGACCACCGGATGCAGCCCGCCGGTCGCGAGCCCGGCCGCGCTCACCGCCGCGTGCTGTTCGGCGATGCCGACGTCCCAGACCCGGTCGGGGAAGCGGGCGGCGAACTTGCCGAGCCCGACCGGGTGGAGCATGGCGGCGGTCAGCGCGACGACGTCCTCCCGCTCCTGGCCGATCCGCAGCATCTCCTCCTCGAACACCGAGGTCCAGGACGGTCCGCCGGCCGCGACGGGCTCGCAGGTCAGCGGGTCCATGGCGGCGACGGTGTGGAAGTGGTCCTCCTCGTGCGCGAGGGCGGGCCCGTACCCGCGCCCCTTCTCGGTGAGGCAGTGCACGAGGACGGGCCCGTGGAAGCGTTTCGCGCGCCGCAGCGCCGACGCGACGGCCCGGGTGTCGTGCCCGTCGATCGGGCCGACGTACTTCAGCCCGAGGTCCTCGAAGAGCCCCTGGGGCGCGAACGCGTCCTTGAACCCCTTCTTCGCGCCGTGCAGGGCCTCGTAGACGGTGTTGCCGACGACCGGCGTGCGCTGGAGCACCTCTTTGCCCCAGGCCAGCACCGTCTCGTAGGAGTCGGTGGTGCGCAGGGTCGCGAGGTGGTTGGCGAGGCCGCCGATGGTGGGGGCGTAGGAGCGTTCGTTGTCGTTGACGACGATGATGAGCGGCCGGTTCTTGGCGGCGGCGATGTTGTTGAGGGCCTCCCAGGCCATCCCGCCGGTGAGCGCGCCGTCCCCGATGACGGCGACGACGTGCCCCTTCTCGCCCTGCACGTCCCGCGCCTTGGCGAGCCCGTCGGCCCAGCCGAGGACGGTGGAGGCGTGGCTGTTCTCGATGACGTCGTGCTCGGACTCCTCGCGCGAGGGGTAGCCGGAGAGCCCGCCCTTGCCGCGCAGCTTGGAGAAGTCCTGACGCCCCGTCAGAAGCTTGTGGACGTACGACTGATGGCCGGTGTCCCACAGGATGCGGTCGGTCGGTGATTCGAACACCCGGTGCAGCGCGATGGTCAGCTCCACCACCCCCAGGTTGGGCCCGAGGTGCCCGCCGGTCCTGCTGACCGCGTGTACCAGGAACTCCCTGATCTCCTCGGCGAGTTGACCGAGTTCCGGCTCGGACAGCGCCTTCAGGTCACGCGGCTGCCGGATGTTCTCCAGGATCGTCACGCTCGGGCCCCCTTAGGTCCGTACTGGTTCAGCTCAGTCCCGGTTGCCGGAGACCGTCTCGCGCATCGCCCGCAGCGACTCCTTCAGCGAGCCCATGGTGGCGAGGACGGCGGTGGGCTCGTAGCCGCAGTGCGCCATGCAGTTGGCGCAGCGCGGGTCCTTGCCGCGGCCGTACTTGTCCCAGTCGGTGTCCTCGATGAGCTCGCGGTACGTCGGGACGTAGCCGTCGCTCATCAGGTAGCAGGGGCGCTGCCAGCCGAACAGCGAGTAGTTGGGGATCGCCCACGCCGTGCACGGGAAGTCGACCTTGCCCTCCAGGAAGTCCAGGAAGAGCGGGGAGTGGTTGAGCCGCCAGCGGCGCCGGTTGCCGCCGGAGAACGCCTTCTTGAACAGTTCGTGGGTCTGCTCGACGCCGAGGAAGTGCTCCTGATCGGGGGCCTTCTCGTAGGCGTAGGCGGGCGAGATCATCATCTCGTCGACGTGCAGTTCGTCGTTGAGGAAGTTGAGGACCTCGACGATGGTCTGCGGGGTGTCGGTGTTGAAGAACGTGGAGTTGGTGGTGACGCGGAAGCCGCGCCGCTTGGCCTCCTTGATCGCCTCGACGGCCTCGTCGAAGACGCCCTCCTTGGCGACCGACTCGTCGTGCCGCTCGCGCAGTCCGTCGATGTGCACGGCGAACGCGAAGTACGGGGAGGGCTTGAAGTCGTCCATCTTCTTGCGCAGCAGCATCGCGTTGGTGCAGAGGAAGACGTACTTCCGGCGGGCCACCAACTGGCGCACGATCTCGTGGATCTGAGGGTGCATCAGGGGCTCGCCGCCCGCGATGGACACCATCGGCGCGCCGGACTCCAGGACCGCTCCGACGGCCTGGGCGACGGGCATGCGCTGCTTGAGGACTCCGGCCGGGTGCTGGATCTTGCCGCAGCCCTCGCACTTGAGGTTGCAGGCGAAGAGCGGTTCCAGTTCGACGATCAGGGGGAACTTGTCACGCTTGCGGAGCTTCTGTTCGGCGAGGTATGTGGCGACTTTGATGGTTTGACGCAGCGGCATGGCCATCTGGCTCACCTCCGGGGGAGCAGCACATTACGGTGCCATTCGAAGAAAGAAGGCAGGACGGAACGGAGAACGCGGAAAGCCGATATTCCACCGCGCAGCGTGCCGATCCGGACGAGTTCATGTTCCGGAGCGTCCACGACCACCCGGACGGCCGCAACGGGGCGCGTGCCCGCGCGCACGGCGCTCAGGAGCGTGGCGGCCGACTCCATGTCGACCGCGATCGCGCCGGTAGCCCGCAGCGCGGCGCGCTCGGGTCCGCGGACGACGTGGTCGGAGCCCACGAGGAGCCCGGTGTGGACGGTGCGCCCCGGGAGGGTGCGCGCGAGTTCCTTGACGAGGAGTTCGGTGGCCACGCAGCCGACGCTGCCGCGCGGGTCGCGGGTCTCCTCGGCGACGACGAGGTCACCGGGGTGCATGCCCGGGGCGAGCCCCGCGCAGAACCCGGTGGCGAGGACGGCGGCGCCGCCGAGCACCGGGTCGTCCAGCACCCGTTCGACGGACCGCTCGGCGGCCACCGGGCCCATCCCGGTGCGCAGCACGGTCACCGGCCCGGCCGCCCCGCTCCGGTCACCCAGCCGCAGCGCGACGTGCTCGATGCCGAGCGCGCAGGCGACCAGCAACGGCGCCGGAGCGGACGGCCCGACCATCAGCCGGCCTTGCCCTGGACGACCCGGTCGGTGACTTTGGGCTTCGTCACCGCCGGCTCCCCGTTCACGTACCGCCCCAGCGCCGTCAGCGGGAACACCTGCCGGTACAGGTGGTAGTTGATCGAGAAGTCCCAGGGGAACCCCGTCCCCGTGAAGTACGGCTCGTCCCAGGAGCCGTCCTCCCGCTGGGCCGCCGCCAGCCAGGCGATGCCGCGCCGCACGGCGTCCGACTCCCGCTGCCCGGCCGCGAGCAGCGCCATCAGCGCCCATCCGGTCTGTGACGGCGTCGAGTCCCCGGCGCCGCTCCACTTCGTGGAGTCGTGGTAGGAGCGCAGGTCCTCGCCCCAGCCCCCGTCGTCGTTCTGGACCCGCTCCAGCCAGGCCACGGCCCGCCGGATCGCGGGGTGCCGCTCGGGCAGCCCGGCGGCGACGAGGGCGGGGACGACCGACCCGGTGCCGTAGATGTAGTTGACGCCCCAGCGGCCGAACCACGAGCCGTCGGGCTCCTGGTCGCCGAGCAGCCAGGCGATGCCCCGCCGGGTGCGCGGGTCGTGGGAGAGGCCCTCGGCGGCGAGCATCTCGACGACGTGCGCGGTGACGTCGGCCGACGGCGGGTCGATGACCTCGCCGAAGTCGCAGAACGGCATCCGGTTGGGGAAGGGGCTGGTGTTGTCGACGTCGAACGCGCCCCAGCCGCCGTCGCGGGACTGCATCCCGAGGTTCCAGCGCACCCCGCGCGCGATGGCCTTCTCCATCCGCTCCGGGTCGTGGTGGCGCACCCGGCGCAGTGCGAGGACGACCTCGGCGGTGTCGTCGATGTCGGGGTAGTTGTCGTTGTGGAACTCGAACGCCCAGCCGCCCGGCGGCAGTCCCGGCCGTTTCATCGACCAGTCGCCGGGCCGGACGATCTGCTCGCCCAGCATCCAGTCGGCGGCCTTCACCAACTGCGGGTGATCGGCGGGGAGTCCGGCGTCGGCGAGGGCGATGGCGGCGAGGCAGGTGTCCCACACCGGGGACTGGCAGGCCTCGATCATCCGGGCGCCGTCCTCGCGCCAGACCGCGTACCGGTCGAGGGACTCAAGACCGGCCCGCATGACGGGGTGCTGGAGGTCGTAGCCGAGCAGGGAGAGCGCGATCATCGAGTAGACGGCCGGGGGCTGGATGCCGCCCCAGCAGCCGTCGTTCTCCTGGCGTTCGACGATCCAGCGGGCCGCGGAGTTCAGCGCGGCGCCGCGCAGCCGGCGCAGCGCGAACGGCCGGTAGCCGCGCACCACTTTGTCCAGGCGCTGGAAAAGTCCGTCCCAACTGGCGACGGGGGCAAGGGGTTTGGGAGGGTTCGGCAGCGAGGGATCGATATGGAGCTCGTCCAGCGGGAAGGGCGCGGGACGCACCGGCCGCTTGGCGGAGACGACCGTCAGCGGGACGATCGTCTGCCGCGCCCAGCAGCCGAACTGATAGATGCTCAGCGGGAACCACTTGGGGAAATAGATGAGCTCCGGCGGGAGTTCGGGCAGGTCCTCCCACTTCCACCAGCCGAAGAGGGCCAGCCAGATCCGGGTGAAGACCCGGGCGGAGGCGACGCCCCCGCGCTCGCGGACCCAGGCGGCGGCGCGCAGCATGTGCGGGGCGGCGGGGTCGTCGCCGGCCAGCCGCAGGGCGACGTACGCCTCGATCGTCGCGGAGAGGTCGGAGGGGCCGCCGAAGAAGGTGGCCCAGGTGCCGTCCTCGCGCTGTTCGCCGCGGATGAAGAGGGCCGCCGCCTGGGTGGTCGCGTCGTCGCGGATGCCGAGGAACTGGCGCAGCAGGAGGTCCTCGGCGTCCATGGTGACGTTGGTCTCCAGGTCGCCCTTCCACCAGCCCTGCGCGTCCTGGCGGGCGAGCAGGTGGTCGGTGGCGCGGCGCATGGCGCGCACGGCGGCTTCTTGTCCCCCGGCCGCCACGGGGATGGTGATGTCGGTGTCGCTGGCCGAGTCGGCACGGGGCGGCAGGGCCCCGGTGCTTCCGTCGGTCGTCGCTGTCATGGCTTCCCCTTCGTGCAGTCGTCAAGAGTCGTGCAGCAGTGGGTCCGCCGTCGGCCGGTGCTTCCGTCTCTCCTCGCGGCACCGGCCGGCGACTACGCGAGGGCTATTCGACCGATAGTGATCATCTCTTTCGTACGACGACGAAGTCGGCGAGCGCGGTGAACTGCTCCCGTACCCGCTCGGGCATGTGCACGGCGTTCAGGGCCTCGATGGCGACGGTGTGCTGGCGGCGGGCCTCCGCCGCGGTCCACTCCCGGCCGCCCGCCTCCTCGATGAGGCGGGCGCGGGCCGCGAACTCCTCCCCGGAGAAGTGCGCGAGATCGGTGCTCTTCGCGTCGGCCGCGAGGAGTTCGGCGAGCTGCTCGGAGGGGCCGCCGCCGGCCGCGAGGGCGGCCACGACCGGCAGCGACTTCTTGCGCTGGCGCAGGTCGGACCAGGTCTGCTTGCCGGTGGACTCGGGGTCGCCCCAGATGCCGAGGAGGTCGTCGACGGCCTGGAAGGCGAGGCCGAGGTGGTGGCCGTAGCGCTCCAGGGCGTCGGCCGCCTGTTCGTCGGCGCCGCCGAGGACCGCGCCGATGGAGGAGGCGCAGGCGAGCAGGGCGCCGGTCTTGTTGCCCTCCATCTCCAGGCACTCCTCGACGCTGACGCGGTCGCGGTGCTCGTAGGAGATGTCCTGGGCCTGGCCGTCCATGAGGGCGCGGGTCGCGGTGGTGAGGCGGCGGGCGGCGCGGCCGGACTCGACGGTGCCGAGCTCCAGCAGCACCTCGTAGGCGAGCGCGAGCAGGGCGTCGCCGACGAGGATGGCCTGGGAGGGGCCGTGGACCTTCCACACGGTGTCGCGGTGACGGCGCTGCTCGTCGCCGTCCATCAGGTCGTCGTGCAGCAGCGAGAAGTTGTGGACCAGTTCGACGGCGACCGCGCCGGGCACGCCCGTCTCCGGCGCGGCTCCGGTGACCTCGGCGGACAGCACGGCGAGCGCGGGGCGTACGGCTTTGCCGCCGTCGCCCTCGGTGGGGTTGCCCTGGGCGTCGATCCAGCCGAAGTGGTAGGCGGCGACCATGTCCATCGGGGGTGCCAGGCGGGCCGTGGCCGCCCTCAGTACCGGGCTGGCCAGGGTCCGGCCGCGCTCCAGGAGCGCGGACACGTCCACCGCGGTCCGTCGGGCGGCCGGCGGGGCCGGGGGCACAGTGGGCACAGTTTCTCCTCTGGTCACGGTTTCCGCGGTGCCGTAGGTGCGGGCGCCTGCCGGGCTGTGCTGCTGGAGCATCAGGCGGCCTCCTCGAAGGCGAAGAGACGGGCGGGGCGGGGCCGGCCCAGGGCGGCGAGCGCGGCGTCCGCCGCCCCGACACCGCTGCGGACCGCGCCCTCCATGGTCGCGGGCCACCCGGTGGCGGTCCACGAACCGGCCAGGTAGAGGCCGGGGGCTTCGGTGCGGGCGCCGGGCCTGAGGCGGCCGGTGCCGGGGGCGGGCGCGAACGTGGCCGTCTTCTCCCGGGTGACGAAGAAGTCCAGCACCTCGGCGCCCCGGGTCCGCGGCAGCAGCCGCTGAAGCTCCGGCAGGTACCGCTCGCGCAGGGCGGAGACGGGTTCGTCGATCTCGTCGCGCGCGGCCGACTGGGACAGCGCGAGGTACTGGCCGCGCTCCAGCCCCGAGGCGCCGGTCCGGTCGAAGACCCACTGCACGGGGGTGCCGAGGGCGGCGAGGAAGGGGACGTTCATGACCTTGCGGTCGTAGACGACGTGCACGTTGAGGATCGGCGCCGTCTCGATGTCCAGCAGCCGCTCGGGGGCGTCGAGGGCGCCGGCCGGCAGCAGGTCGTGGGCCTCGTGCTGGGCGACGGCGAGGACGACCGCGTCGGCGCGCAGTTCGCGGCCGGGGGTGCGGACGCTCCAAGTGCCGTCCTCGGCGCGGGAGATGGCGCTGACGCGGGTGCGGACCTCGACGTCGACGCCGGCGGTGTCGAGCGCCTTGCGGGCGAGGGTGTCGTGGAGTTCGCCGAGCGGGACGTGGGCCCAGCCGATGTCGGCGGCGCCGGGTTCGGAGAGCAGTCCGGTCTTGAAGACCATCGCGGCGAGCGCCAGCGAGGACTCTCCGGCGACGGCGTTGAGGGTGGCCACCCCGACCAGGTCCCACAGCGCCTCGATGGCCCGCGCGGACTGCCCGTGCGCGGCCAGCCAGCTCCCGAAGTCCTGTGCGTCCAGCGCCGGATCGCTGAGGTCGAGCCCCTTGAGCGCGAGCGCCGCGCGCCCGACCCTGGCCCGGTCGGCGAGCGAGAGGTGCGGGTAGGTCGCGAGGCTGCGCCCGAGGTGCAGCGGCACCGGCAGCGCGTCGCGCCGCAGCCGCCCGAGCCGGCGCCCCTCGGGCTTGTCCACGTCGACGACGGGTACGTCGAGCCGGGCCTGGATCGGCGCGAGCGCGCTGGCGCCGATGCGGTCGAGGAACCACCGGTAGGCGGTGCAGCAGCGCAGGTAGACGTGCTGTCCGTTGTCGACGGTGAGGTCCCCGCGCTGGAAGGAGAACGCGAGCCCGCCGAGCCGGGGGCGCCCTTCGAGGAGCGTGACCCGTACTCCGGCGTCCGCGAGCGCGAGCGCGGCGGTGATCCCGGCGAGCCCGCCGCCCACGACGACGGCACTACGCTGCGTGTTCATGTCACCCCGTACTCCAGCTTCAACCCGTACCCCGGCTTCACCCCGTACCCCGGCCCCGACCTGTACCCCGCCCTCCGCCTGCGCCCCTCCCGTCCCGCTCCGGTCCCCGGTCATCGTGCGTCCTCCCCAGCGGCCCCGTCGGCCGCTGCACTCTGGGACGCGGCCATGACCCGGAGGGTTGCCAGCCGTTTGAGACCCTCCATCAGGCGTTCCTCCTGACGGTCTGGCGTGCGATGTGCCGGGTGTCGAGGCCGGACAGGCCCCGCGCGGCGACGTACGCCTTCTCGCGGCCGGGGAGGGAGACCCGGCCGCGCAGGACGGCGTGGGGGTCGCGTTCGATGCGGTCGAGGAGGCGGCGGTAGATGCCGGCCATGGCGGCCACGCAGGCGCCGCTGCGCCGGTCGAGCAGCGGCAGCAGCCGGTAGCCCTCGGCGAACAGCGCGCGGGCGCGGCGTACCTCGAAGTGGACGAGGCCGGGGAAGTCCGCGCCCTCGGGGGGTGTGGGGTGTGCGAAGCCGGCGGAGCAGCCGAACTTGGCGAGGTCGTCGGCGGGGAGGTAGGTACGGCCGCCGGCGGCGTCCTCGCGGACGTCGCGCAGGATGTTGGTGAGCTGGAGCGCGAGCCCCAGCGTGTCGGCGTACTCGGGGGCGCGTTCGGCGCCGCGCGCGCCGGGGCGGGTGCCGAAGACGCCGAGCGAGAGCCGCCCGATGGCGCCGGCCACGCAGCGGCAGTACAGCTTGAGGTCGTCCCAGGTCTCGTACGTCGCGCCGCGCACGTCCATCTGGACGCCGTCGATGAGCTCGTCGAGGCCGCCGAGCGGGACGGGGAAGGCGCGGGCGGCGTGGGCGAGGGCGACGGCGACGGGGTCGGTGTCGTCCTCCTCGACCTCGCCCTCGCGGACCCGGGTGAGCAGCGCTCTGGTGTCCTCCAGGCGGGCGGCCTTCACCTCGGGTTCGAGCGCGCCGTCGCCGATGTCGTCCACCCGGCGCGAGAAGGCGTACAGGGCGGACATGGCGCGGCGTTTGGCCGTGGGCAGCAGGCGGATGCCGTAGGCGAAGTTGCGCGCCTGGGTCCCGGTCACGGCCTCGCAGTAGCTGTAGGCGGCGAGCACCGGCCCGGACAGGTGCGGTGAGGGCTCCACGCTCCGGTTCACCCTTCTCCTCGCAGGGTCACGCCCACCTGGCGCAGCAGCCGGAGCTTGCCGGGCCTCGGCGGGCCGGGAAGTACGTCGTAGCGGGCGGCGGTGATCGCGTCGAGCGCCGCCCGTCCTCCCGCCACGAACCCGGCGAGCAGCAGTCTGAGCCTGCCCGAGACGCTACCCACGAGGGGGTCGCCTTCATTCAGGAGTTCGCGGGCGCGCTGCGCCTCGTACGCGACCAGCGCGCGTACGGACGCGCCGGCGCTGGGGGCGGCGAGGTCGCTCTCGCCGACGTGGAAGCGCTTCATGTCCTCGGCGGGGAGGTAGATGCGGTCGCGGCCGAGGTCCTCGGCGACGTCCTGGAGGTGTTCGACGATCTGTAGGGCGGTGCAGACGGCGTCGGAGCGGCGGATGCGCTCGGGGGTGGCGGTGCCGGTGACGGCGAGGACGAGGCGGCCGACGGGGTTGGCGGACAGCTCGCAGTAGGCGAGGAGGTCGGCGTAGCTGTCGTACCGCTTGACGTGCTGGTCCTGGCGGTTGGCGGCGATCAGGCCGAGGAAGGGCTCGGGGGTGAGGTCGCGGCGGCGGACCGTGGGCTGGAGGCGGCGCAGGAGGGGGTGGCGGGGGACGGCGGTGAAGACGCGGTTCAGGTCGGCCTCGTAGGCGTCGAGCAGAGCCATGCGGTCGTCGGCCTGTCCGGGCGGGACGCCCAGGAGGGCCGCGTCGGCGCCGCCCGCCGCGAGGTCGCCGTCGCCGATGTCGTCGACGAGGCGCGCGAAGCCGTAGACGGCCATGAGGTCGGTGCGCCAGGCGCGGGGGAGGAAGAAGGGGGCCACGGGGAAGTTCTCGGCGGCGGCCTTGTCGAGGGTGCCGCGCTCGGTGTCACCGGCGGTCAGGGTCATCGCGGGCCGCCCGCGACGGCACACGCTGCGTCGGACCGGGGAGTCGCCTTCGCCATTGCCGTCACATCTCCCGTTCTACACTGCCGACCCAATACACACTATTTCGGACACGCCACCCGGACACCCGCGCGGCGGTGTCCTCAATCGGTACGGTCCGCGCACGTTATGGCCCCACTTGGCGCGTTTCGCGACCGGTCCAGCTTACGTTGTACAGCGCACGGCGGTTCGTCGGGGTCTCCCGCACATCACAAGAACACACCGATTGGCGTCAAGATTCCTGCGGCGGGCCCGAGTTGACGCTTCCTTTGCAGAGCCGGCCCCGAGGCAGCGGACCGGCTCCACCGCACGCGGCGCCTACTTGCCGGTGAACTTCTCGTACTCCTTGAGGACCTCGTCGGTCCCCCCGTCCATCCGCAGCTCCCCGCGCTCCAGCCAGAGCACGCGGTCGCAGGTGTCGCGGATCGACTTGTTGCTGTGGCTGACCAGGAAGACCGTGCCCGCCTGCTTGCGCAGTTCGCGGATGCGCTCCTCGGAGCGGACCTGGAACTTGCGGTCGCCGGTCGCGAGCGCCTCGTCGATCATCAGGACGTCGTGGTCCTTGGCGGCGGCGATGGAGAACCGCAGCCGCGCCGCCATGCCGGAGGAGTACGTCCGCATCGGCAGCGAGATGAAGTCGCCCTTCTCGTTGATCCCGGAGAAGTCGACGATGTCCTGGTAGCGGGCCTTGATCTGCTCGCGGGACATGCCCATGGCGAGCCCGCCGAGGACGACGTTGCGCTCCCCGGTGAGGTCGTTCATCAGGGCCGCGTTGACGCCGAGCAGCGAGGGCTGGCCGTCGGTGTAGACCTTGCCGCTCTCCGGCGGCAGCAGCCCGGCGATCGCCCGCAGCAGCGTCGACTTGCCCGAGCCGTTGGTGCCGATCAGGCCGATGGCCTCGCCCCGGTAGGCGGTGAACGACACCCCGCGCACCGCGTGCACCTTGCGGACGCCGCGCTCCTCGCCGCTCTTCTTCTTCCGTCTGACGATCCGGCTCAGGGCCGCCGTCGCACTGCCCTTGCCGCCCTTGGCGCCGTTGACCCGGTAGACGATGTGCACGTCCTCGGCGATCACCGTGGGAACCTTCTGCGTCTGCTCAGCCACGGCCGTACCGCTCCTCCGCCTGCCAGAAGTAGATGAAGCCGCCGGCCATGAACAGCACGGCCCAGCCCGCCGCGACCGCCCACACGTGGTCGGGGAGGTTGGAGGAGCCGTAGCCGTCGATGAGCGCGAACCGCATGAGGTCCATGTAGACGGCCGTCGGGTTCCACTGGAGGACCGTGGAGACCCAGCCGGGGCGCTCGGCGAGGTAGACGGGGATGGAGAACATGACGCCGGACGCGTACATCCACGTCCGCAGCACGAACGGCATCAGCTGCGCGAGGTCCGGGGTCTTGGCGCCGGCCCGCGCGAAGACCAGCGCCAGGCCGGTGTTGAAGAGGAACTGCAAAGCGAGCGCGGGCACGATCAGCGCCCAGGACGCCGACGGGTAGCTGCCGAAGGCGATCACGACGAGGAACAGCACCAGCATCGACCACAGCAGCTGCTGGAGCTGCTGGAGCGCGAAGGAGATCGGCAGGGAGGCGCGCGGGAAGTGCAGCGCCCGCACCAGGCCGAGGTTGCCGGAGATCGCCCGCACCCCCGACATCACCGAGGACTGCGTGAACGTGAAGACGAAGATCCCGGTCACGAGGAACGGGATGTAGACGTCCTTGGACATGCCGCGCCCGGCGTTCAGGATCAGGCCGAAGATCAGGAAGTACACGACCGCGTTCAGCAGCGGCGTCGCCACCTGCCACAGCTGGCCCAGCTTGGCCTGGCTGTACTGGGCGGCCAGCTTCGCCGAGGAGAAGGCCAGGATGAAGTGGCGCCGGCCCCACAGCTGGCCGACGTAGGCCCGCAGCGACGGGCGGGCGCCGCTGACGGCGAGCCCGTACTTGGCGGCGAGTTCGGCCGGGGTGAGCCCGTCGTCAGGGGATGAGGGCACGCTCGTCATGACGCCGCCTTCAGGGGTTCTCTCACTCACAAGGGAAACTTTCGTCTCGGTTTGCGCGGCCGGTCGCGGGCCTGACAGCCGGGGCAGGGACCCTCGACGACCTCGGGGACGAGTCCCGTGGCAGGTGATGTCCGCCCGTGAAGGAGCGACGTCCGGTGCGTGCTCTCGGCGTGCCGGCCGGAGACCCGTGTACTGGACGTACTCGGGTTTTCGGCCGGTGCGGCGAGAGTGCGTGCCGGACGCCGCGACGGGGCGGACATCATCTGCCACGGGACGAGCTTGTCAGACAATCGGGGGCCGGCCCAGCCGGGTCAGCCGCCACACCGTGCGCCACCGCATGGGCCGGCGCGGGCCGCACGGGGTGCTCCAGCCTTCCCTGAAACCCCCGAACCACGCCTTGAGCGCCGGTATGGAGGGCCGCCGGGCGAGGGTGAGCAGCAGCCACACCCCCAGGTAGAGGGGGACCAGAGGGGCGGGCAGGTTGCGGCGGGCCAGCCAGACCCGGTTGCGGGCGACCATCCGGTGGTAGACCGCGTGCCGCGAGGGCGCCGTCGTCGGGTGGTACAGCACCATGTCGGCCCGGTAGTCGATCAGCCACCCCGCGTCCAGCGCCCGCCACGCCAGATCGGTCTCCTCGTGCGCGTAGAAGAACGCCTCCGGCAGCGCCCCCGCCTCCGCGAAGACCTGGGTGCGTACGGCGTTGGCGCCGCCGAGGAACGTCGTGACCCGGGAGGAGCGCATCGGGTCGGAGGCCCGCAGCCTGGGCACGTGCCGGCGCTGGGTGACACCGGTCTCCGGGTCGGCGATGCGGAAGCTGACGATGCCGAGCCTCGCGTCGTCGGCGAACGCCTCCCGGCACAGCTGCGCGGTGTCGGTCTGGGCGAGGAGCCCGTCGTCGTCCAGGAACAGCAATATGTCGACGTCGCGGCCACTGGGCCCGAACGCCTCGATGCCGACGTTGCGGCCACCGGGGATGCCCAGGTTCTCCGGCAGCTCCACCGTCCGTACGCCGTGCGGGACTTCGGGCACCGGCGAGCCGTTGCCGACGACCACCACCTCGACCGGGTCGCCGTCCTGCTTGGCGACCGAGTCGATGAGGGCGCGCAGCTCTTCCGGCCGGTTGCCCATGGTGATGATGACCGCGCCGACCTTCAAAGCGGCCGGGGCGCCGCTCACTTCGGCCCCGCCGCTCACTTCAGCCTGCTGGAGACGAGCACCGACACCAGGTGCAGCAGCGTCTGGAGGAGCGCGATGCCGGCGAGGACGGCCGTGCCGAGGCGGGTGTAGAAGAGGTCGCCGTGGAAGTGGTCGGCGATCGCGAGGGCCAGGATCAGCAGGGACGCCTCGATGCCGAGGATGAGGCGGTGGAACTTGAGCGCGGCGGCGGCCTTGCGGGCCAGCGCCATCTTCGACGAACGCGGCTCGGCCGCCGACTCCTTGACCGGCGGCATCCCGTTCTGGTGCCGGGCCACGCCGACCAGGTCGGTCTCCGCCTTGATCAGGATCGCGCCGAGCGCGGCGAGCGTCCCGAGGAACGCCCACAGCCAGTCGATCCGCCCGCTCCCCCACACATCGGCGGCCCGCAGCCCGAGCCCCACGAGGACGGCGGCGTCGGTGAGGTAAGCCCCGACGCGGTCGAGGTAGACGCCCGCCAGGGAGTACTGCTTGCGCCAGCGGGCGATCTCCCCGTCCACGCAGTCCAGCAGCAGGTACAGCTGCACGGCGACGACACCCAGGACGGCGCCCCAGATCCCCGGCACCAGCAGCGCCGGGGCGGCCAGGACACCGCAGACGGTCATCAGGTACGTGAGCTGATTCGGCGTCACCCGGGTGTTCACCAGGTAGCGGTCGACCCGCAGGGACACCTCACGCATGTAGAGGCGGCCCATCCAGTGCTCACCGCTGCGTCGGTCCTTCACCCCGGCGGGGTGGACGACCGGGCGGAGTTCAGCTACCGATGGCCTTGACATAGTCGGCGTAGACGTCCTTGATCTGGTCGGTCTTGAGGTCGAGGTGTTCGAGGATCGTGTAGCGGCCGGGCCGGGTCTCGGGGGCGAACTCCACCGCGCGGACGAACTCGTCCACGCTGAAGCCGAACTCCGTCGGCAGCACGGGCAGCCCGTGCCGGCGCAGCACCTCCGCGGTGTACGCGGACTCCTCGTGCGCGCCGCGCAGGTACATGCAGAACGCGGCGCCCATCCCGCACTGCTCGCCGTGGCTCGCGGCGCGCTTGGGGAAGAGCAGGTCGAAGGCGTGGTTGATCTCGTGGCAGGAGCCGGAGGCGGGCCGGGAGTCCCCGGAGATCGACATCGCGATCCCGGTGAGGACCAGCGCCTCGGCGAGCACCTGGAGGAAGTCGTTGTCGCCGATGCCGCCCGGGTGGCGCAGCACCGCCTCGCCGGCCTGCCGGGCCATGGCGGCGGCGAGCCCGTCCACCTTCTCGCCGTTGACCCGGTTGGACAGCTCCCAGTCCGCGACCGAGTTGATGTTGGAGACGGCGTCCCCGATCCCGGAGCGCACGAAGCGGGCCGGGGCGTCGCGGATGACGTCCAGGTCGATGACGACGGCGATCGGGTTCGGCACCCCGTAGGAGCCGCGCCCCGCGTCGTTGTCGAGGGTCGCGACCGGCGAACACAGGCCGTCGTGCGCGAGGTTGGTGGGCACGGCGACCAGGGGCAGGCCGACGCGGGCGGCGGCGAACTTGGCGCAGTCGATGATCTTCCCGCCGCCGAGTCCGACGACGGCGTCGTAGTGGCCGGCCTTTATGTCGCCGGCCAGCCGGATCGCGTCGTCCAGGGTGCCGCCGCCGACCTCGTACCAGGTCGCGCCGGGCAGCGCCGGGGCGAGCCGTTCGCGCAGCCGGGCGCCGGAGCCGGCGCTGACGGCGACGGCGAGCCGGCCCGAGTGCGAGATCCGCTGGTCGGCGAGGACGCCCGCGAGGTCGTCGAGGGCGCCCGCGCGGATGTCGACGACGACCGGGGAGGGGATCAGCCGCGTCAGTACTGGCATGCGATCTCCCGACCGCGCGCCAGGTCGTCGTGGTTGTCGATCTCGACCCACTTGACGTCACCGATGGGCGCCACGTCGATCTGGAAGCCGCGGTTGACCAGTTCCTGGTAGCCGTGCTCGTAGAACTGCTGCGGGTCGGTCTCCCACACCGTCTTCAGCGCGTCGCCCAGCTCCTCGGCGGCCTCGCCCTCGATGAGGGTGACGCCGATGTACTCGCCGGTCGCCTCCGCCGGGTCCATCAGCTTGGTGATCTTGCGGACGCCCTGGTCGGGGTCGGCGACGACCTTCATCTCCTCGTCGGCGAGGGACTTCACGGTGTCGAGCGCGAGGATGATCCGCTTGCCGTCGCCGCGCGCGGCGAGCAGCGTCTTCTCGACGGAGACGGGGTGGACGGTGTCGCCGTTGGCGAGGATCACGCCGCCCTTGAGGGCGTCACGGCCACACCACAGGGAGTAGGCGTTGTTCCACTCCTCGGCCTTGTCGTTGTCGATGAGGGTGAGCTTCAGGCCGTACTTGGCCTCCAGCTCCGCCTGCCGCTCGTACACGGCCTCCTTGCGGTACCCGACGATGACCGCGACCTCGGTGAGGCCGATCTCGGCGAAGTTGCCGAGGGTGAGGTCGAGAACGGTCGTGTCGCCGTCCACCGGCACCAGCGCCTTGGGGAGGGTGTCGGTGTAGGGGCGAAGGCGCCGTCCGGCGCCGGCCGCCAGCACGAGGCCGATCATGCGGGTTCTCCTTCATCGTGTACGGCCGGGGCCCCGGCCTTGTGTGCGGTGACCCAGAAGCGGATGCTCTCGGCGAGCACCAGCAGGGCGACGGCCACGGCGAGTGCCGTGAGCGCGACGGTGAACTGCGATGCGGTGAGGACGGCCGCGAGGACGCAGACCAGCAGGGTCCGCCCCTCCTGCCCGCCGACGGCGCGCACCAGCCAGGCCGGCGGCGCTCCGGCGCCACCGCGGATGCGGTACACCGTGTCGTAGTGATGGTAGGCGACGGCGGCCACCAGCCCGAAAGCCGCGGGGAGGGCGCCGTTTACTCCGGCTTTAGCCGCGAGAGCCAGGACGGTGCCGTATTCGGCGGCGCGGAACACCGGTATGCCCAGCCAGTCCAGGGAGCGTTTCAGCGGCAGGGCCGTCATGCCGGCCGAGGCGATGACGTAGCAGCCGGCGAAGAAGACGGGCAGCCAGCTGCCGTACCGGGTGAGGGCGGCGGCGACGAGCAGGGCCAGGGACAGCGCCACCGGCGCCCCGGAGGACTTGGCGTGCCGGGTCAGCGGGGCCAGGGCGGTCGCGAACAGCCCGGTGTCGGCGAGGTCGGCGAGGGCCTGGGCGGAGCGGTCGGAGTTGGGGGTCTCGCGGCGGCGCCAGGAGCGCACGAGGCGCCCGGCGGTGGTGTACGCGGCGGCGAACGCCCCCCACACCAGCAGCGCGCAGAACGTGATCCGGGGAGTCGTCGCGGCCGTCAGCACCGCGATCATCGCCCAGCGCTCGCCGATGGGCAGGATGATCATCCGGCGTATCCAGGTGCCGCGGCTGACCTTGAGGACGGGTCCGGTCGCGGGGGCGGCGACGTCGTCCTCGGCCTCGTGGTAGGCGAAGTCGACCATGTGCCGGACGGTCTGGAGGACCATCGCGGCGAGCGCGAGGGCCCATACGTCGTCCCCGCCGCGCGCGGCCCCGAGGGCGAGGCCCGCGTAGTAGGCGTACTCCTTGGCCCGGTCGAAGGTCGCGTCCAGCCAGGCGCCGAGGGTGGAGTACTTCAGGGCGTAGCGGGCGAGCTGGCCGTCGGTGCAGTCGAGGACGAAGGAGACGAGCAGCAGCAGCCCGGCGCCGACGAACCCGCCCCGCGTCCCGGTCGCCGCGCACCCGGCGGCGGCGAGCGCGGTGAGCAGGGAGGCGGTGGTGACCTGGTTCGGCGTCAGCCCCCGCCGCGCGCACCAGCGGGCGATATAGCGGGAGTAGGGGCTGATGAAGAAGGTGGTGAAGAACCCGTCCCCGGACTTCACGGACGACCTCAGGCGGACGGCCTCGTCGTCGACGGCGTCGACGGCCCGCCGCGCCTCGTCGCGGGCCTGCGGATCGCCGGGGACGGCGGCGACGAGGGTGCCGAGGGCCGGGCGGTGGATCTTGTCGCCGTCCTTCTCGAGGCAGGCGGCGAGCGCATCGAGGTCGGTGGCCGTGCCGGAGTCGGGGTCGGTGGCCGCCTCGGAGGAGTTCTCCCTGGCCAGCGCCCGGGTGAGCGCCATGCGTCCGGCGGGGCGGGCGGTGACGACGCCGGGGAGGGCGGCGAGCGGGAAACGGGGGTCGAGGGTGCCGAGCCGCAGCGCGTGCACGTGTCCGACGAACCGGGCGTCGACGAGGGCCACCGGCTGGTCGCAGGGCGCCTCGGCGACGAGCCGTTCGGCGTCGGCGAGGGTCCGCGCGGGGCGTACGTCGAACCCGAGCCCGCGAAGATCCGCCTCGATCGGCGATCCGGGTACCGGAGAGCCGGTGAGGATGGCGGTCGGCAACCGAACTCACTCCCTGGGAACCGGCTGCGCACCGGCTCGCTACGACGAAGGCGCCCTCACATCCGGCGCCGCGCGGGCGCCTGGGGCGGTGACATGTCGGCAGAGGCTATCGGATACCGGAGCGGCGGAGTTCACCACCCGTTCAGGCTCATTCAAGGCCGTCCACACCGGCTCTGCCGTGATCATCATCGGTGATCGGCACCCGGAGGGCCAAACCGCCCGCCGCCCTGGGGCCGGACCGCTCTGACCTGGGGTTGGTTTCCGCAGGTCAGGTCATCTGGCGGGCCGCTTCTCCACGCGGCCCGCACGTCTGCGGGCAGCGGTGATCCTCCTCACAGGCCGGCGGGCGGCCGACGGGATGCGCCGCACAGGCCGTAGTCGCATAAGAAGATGACCCCCACATCGTCCGGTCACACGTACGACGACCTCACCCGTCCGCGTGCTTGTCGTGCCGGGCGGTTCCGCGGGCGCCGGGGCGGGCAAGATCAGCCCTCGGGCCCCGTGCCGGACGCGTACGGCAGACTGGGGGCGCGAGGACCGACGCTTAAGGATGGGTATGCCGATCACACCTGCCACCCCGACGGACAGTTCAGCCAGCGGCAGCGCGGACGCGATCCTGCTGGAGCTGGTCGACGAGAACGGTGTCACGACCGGCACCGCCGAGAAGCTCGCCGCCCACGAGGCGCCGGGGCTGCTGCACCGCGCGTTCTCGGTGTTCCTCTTCGACGGCCGCGGCCGGCTGCTGCTCCAGCAGCGCGCGCTCGGCAAGTACCACTCCCCCGGCGTCTGGTCCAACACCTGCTGCGGCCACCCCTACCCGGGCGAGTCCCCGTTCGCGGCGGCGGCCCGGCGCACCTACGAGGAGCTGGGCGTCTCGCCGTCGCTGATGGCCGAGGCGGGCACGGTCCGCTACAACCACCCGGACCCGCTGTCGGGCCTGGTCGAGCAGGAGTACAACCACCTCTTCGTCGGCCTGGTGCAGTCGCCGCTGCGGCCGGACCCGGAAGAGGTGGGCGACACGGCGTTCGTGACCCCCGCCGAACTGGCCGAACGGCTGGAGAAGGACCGGTTCTCCACCTGGTTCCCGACCGTCCTGGACGCCGTCCGTCCGGCGATCCGCGAGCTGACGGACGAGAACGCCGGCTGGTGAATCCTTAAGGCACGCCCACCGGTTTGAGCGGCAGCGCGGCCCAGATGACCTTGCCGCCCGCCGCCGTGTGCTCGACGTCGCAGACGCCGCCCGCCTCCCGGGTGATCTCCCGCACCAGCAGCAGCCCCCGGCCGCCGGTCGGGCTGTGCGGGTTCTCCAGGGCGGTCGGGCGGTAGGGGTGGCTGTCCTCGACGGACACCCGCACCCAGTCGGGCCCGACAGCCACCTCCACCGCGAGCGTCGGGGACAGCAGCGCCGCGTGCTTCACGGCGTTGGTCACCAGCTCCGACACGATCAGCAGGAGCCCGTCGACGACGTCGTCGGCGGCCGGCACCCCCTGCCGGTACAGGAGGTCCCGCACCGCGCGCCGGGCCTGCGGGACGGATGCCTCCACGGCGGCGGCGGTGAACCGCCACACCCCTTCGTACGGCAGCGGCCCCGGCGCCCCGTGGTCTTCCATCGTCCGGTCGCCATCCTTGTGCTCGGTTGTCACCACAGGTCGAGTGTTGGTAACGGGGTGCTCCGCCCCGGATGACTGACCATAAGTCAGTGAATATCGACCGGTTCAGATCGATTCACGATCACCGAATTACGAGAGTGACCGCTCCTTCCTCAATAAAGAGGTCTAGGAGAATCATTCCTCTTGTACGAATTTCCATATCGGCGCCGATTACCATCGGCCTCCATGGAGCCCCAACTGTCGTACCGGGTCGCCGACTCGGTCGCCACCGTCGTCATCAGCCACCCGGCCCGGCGCAACGCCATGACCGCCGCGATGTGGCGCTCGCTGCCGCCGCTGCTGGAGCGGCTCGCCGCCGACCGGGCCGTGCGCGCGCTGGTGCTGACCGGCGACGGCGACACCTTCTGCGCGGGCGCCGAGATCCACGGCCTGCGCGACGCGGCCGACGGGATGCGGGGCCTGGCCGTCGCCGCGGAGGACGCGCTGGCCGCCTTCCCCAAGCCGACCCTGGCCGCCGTGCGCGGGCACTGCGTGGGCGGCGGCACGCAGCTGGCGGGGGCCTGTGATCTGCGGTTCGCGCAGGAAGGGGCGCTCTTCGGGGTGACTCCGGCGAAGCTCGGCATCGTGTACGCGGCCTCCTCGACCCGGCGGCTCGCGGCGCTGGTCGGGCCCGCCACCGCCAAGTTCCTGCTGTTCTCCGGCGAGTTGATCGACGCCGGACGGGCGCTGCGCACGGGGCTCGTGGACGAGGTGCTTCCCGCCGGCCAACTGGACAAGCGGGTTACGGAGTTCACGCGCACGCTGGCCTCACGGTCCCTGCTGACGCAGTCCGCGGCCAAGGAGTTCGTGCACGGGCGGGGGGACCGGGAGGGGTACTGGGAGGCGCAGGAGCATGCGGCCGGGGAGACCGCCGAGGGCGTCCACGCGTTTCTGGAGCGGCGGACCGCGCGGTTTTCCTGGGGGGCTTGAGAGTCCTGGGGGGGCTTAAGAGCCTTCGTACGGGCGGGGTTTCGCGGGGCGGTCCGGGGATGTCAGTGGTACCTGCCACAATTGCGACGCAAGCTGACGTGGAGAAGGCGGTACGGGATCGTGAGCGAAGCAGGGACCATCGAAAGCAGGATCGCCGGGGAACTCGGCGTGCGGGAACGGCAGGTCAAGGCCGCCGTGGAACTGCTCGACGGGGGTTCGACCGTGCCCTTCATCGCGCGGTACCGCAAGGAGGCGACGGAGTCGCTGGACGACGCGCAGCTGCGCACGCTGGAGGAGCGGCTGCGGTATCTGCGGGAGCTGGAGGACCGGCGGGGCGCGATCCTCGAGTCCGTGCGCGAGCAGGGCAAGCTGACGCCGGAGCTGGAGGCGCGCATCTTCGGCGCCGAGACCAAGGCGCGCCTTGAGGACGTGTATCTGCCGTTCAAGCCGAAGCGCCGGACGAAGGCGCAGATCGCGCGGGAGGCGGGGCTCGAACCGCTCGCCGAGGGGCTGTTGGGCGACCCTTCGGTCGATCCGACGGCCGCCGCCGCGGCTTTCGTCGACGCGGACAAGGGGGTCGCCGATCCCGCCGCCGCGCTGGAGGGGGCGCGGGCGATCCTCACCGAGCGGTTCTCGGAGGACGCCGACCTGATCGGTGAGCTGCGCGAGCGGATGTGGACGCGCGGGCGGCTGGCGGCGAAGGTGCGGTCCGGGAAGGAGGAGGCGGGGGCCAAGTTCGCCGACTACTTCGACTTCGCCGAGCCGTTCACGGCGCTGCCCTCGCACCGGATCCTGGCGATGCTGCGGGGGGAGAAGGAGGAGGTGCTGGAGCTGGTTCTGGAGCCGGAGGAGGTTTCGGAGGCGGCGGGGGCGGCCGGATCTGGGGCCGGTGCCGGTGCCGGTGCCGTTCGCTCGTCATATGAGCCGATCATCGCCTCCCGGTTCGGGATCGCCGAGCGGGGCCGTCCCGGCGACAAGTGGCTCCAGGACACGGTCCGCTGGGCCTGGCGCACCCGCGTCCTGGTCCACCTGGGCATCGACCTGCGCCTGCGGCTGCGTACGGCGGCGGAGGACGAGGCGGTCGACGTGTTCGCCGCCAACCTGCGCGACCTGCTGCTCGCCGCCCCGGCGGGCACCCGGGCGACGCTCGGTCTCGACCCCGGTTTCCGTACGGGCGTGAAGGTCGCCGTCGTCGACGCGACCGGCAAGGTCGTCGCGACCGACGTCATCCACCCGCACGTCCCGGCCAACCGGTGGGACGAGGCGATCGCCAAGCTGGCCCGGCTCGCGAAGGAGCACGCGGTCGAGCTGGTCGCGATCGGCAACGGCACGGCGTCCCGCGAGACCGACAAGCTCGCCGGTGAACTCATCACCAGGCACCCGGAGTTGAAGCTCACGAAGGTGATGGTCTCCGAGGCCGGCGCCTCCGTGTACTCGGCGTCCGCGTTCGCCTCCCAGGAACTGCCCGACATGGACGTCTCCCTGCGCGGCGCCGTCTCCATCGCGCGCCGGCTCCAGGACCCGCTCGCCGAGCTGGTGAAGATCGACCCGAAGTCGATCGGCGTCGGCCAGTACCAGCACGACCTGTCCGAGGTGAAGCTGTCCCGCTCGCTGGACGCGGTCGTCGAGGACTGTGTGAACGGCGTCGGCGTCGACGTCAACACCGCCTCCGCGCCGCTGCTCTCCCGGGTCTCCGGGGTGACCGCCACGCTCGCCGAGAACATCGTCGCCCACCGCGACGCCAACGGGCCGTTCACGTCCCGGACCGAGCTGAAGAAGGTGGCCCGCCTCGGGCCCAAGGCGTACGAGCAGTGCGCCGGGTTCCTGCGCATCCGCGGCGGCGCTGACCCACTGGACTCCTCCAGCGTCCACCCCGAGGCCTACCCCGTCGTACGGCGCATGGTGAAGACCTCCGGTCAGGAGGTCGCGGCGCTGATCGGGAACACGGGGGCGCTGCGCTCGCTGCGCGCGGGGGACTTCGTCGATGAGACGTTCGGGCTTCCCACCGTCACCGACATCCTGCGCGAGCTGGAGAAGCCCGGGCGTGATCCCCGGCCCGCCTTCAAGACGGCGACGTTCAAGGAGGGGGTCGAGAAGATCGGGGATCTGGTCTCCGGGATGGTGCTGGAGGGGGTCGTCACGAATGTGGCCGCGTTCGGGGCGTTCGTCGATGTCGGGGTGCATCAGGACGGGCTGGTGCATGTGTCGGCGATGTCGCGGAACTTCGTGAAGGATCCCCGGGAGGTGGTGAAGCCGGGGGACATCGTCAAGGTGAAGGTGCTTGAGGTGGATATTCCTCGGAAGCGGATCTCTTTGACGTTGCGGCTCGACGACGAGGCTGCCTCCGGCGGGGGGCGGCAGGGTGAGTCCGGTGAGCGGCGGCAGCGGGGTGGGCGTCCGCCTCAGCAGAAGAGGCAGGCGCCGGCTCCTGTGAACAGTGCGATGGCCGATGCTCTGCGCAAGGCTGGGCTGACTGATCCCAAGAGGGGGAAGCGCTAAGGGTTCGTGGGGGACTGCGGGGCTGTCATCGCTGGTCGCGACCACGCGGCGGAGCCGCAAATCGATACAGCCCCGCGCCCCTGTCGGGGCGCTCCTAGCGTTCCGTCACCTTTCCTCCCCCTACCTCCAACCTCCTGCTCACCTGCACCGCATCCAGCATCCGCCGGTCATGCGTCACCAGCAGCAACGTCCCCTCGTACTCCTCCAGCGCCGACTCCAACTGCTCGATCGCCGGCAGGTCGAGGTGGTTCGTCGGTTCGTCCAGGACCAGGAGGTTGACGCCCCTGCCCTGGAGCAGTGCCAGGCCCGCCCTCGTCCGCTCGCCCGGTGAGAGGGTCGCCGCCGGGCGCAGGACGTGTTCCGACTTGAGGCCGAACTTCGCGAGCAGGGTGCGGATCTCGACCGGCTCGGTCTCGGGGACGGCCGCGCAGAACGCGTCGAGCAAGGTCTCGGGGCCGTAGAACAGCTTGCGCGCCTGGTCGACCTCGCCGATCAGGACGCCCGAACCGAGCGTCGCCGTACCGGAGTCGAGCGGCAGCCGGCCCAGCAGCGCCGCCAGCAGGGTCGATTTCCCGGCCCCGTTGGCGCCGGTCACGGCGACCCGGTCCGCCCAGTCGATCTGCAAGGTGACCGGGCCGAACGCGAAGTCGCCGCGCCGTACCTCGGCGTCGCGCAGGGACGCCACGACCGCGCCGGAACGCGGGGCGGCGGCGATCTCCATGCGCAGTTCCCATTCCTTGCGGGGCTCGTCGACGACGTCCAGGCGCTCGATCATGCGCTGGGTCTGCCGGGCCTTCGCGGCCTGCTTCTCACTGGCCTCGCTGCGGAACTTGCGGCCGATCTTGTCGTTGTCGTTGCCGCCCTTGCGGCGCGCGTTCTTGACGCCCTTGTCCATCCAGGAGCGCTGCATCTGGGCGCGGTCCTGGAGTGCGGACTTCTTGTCGGCGTACTCCTCGTAGTCGTCGCGCGCGTGCCGGCGGGCGGTGGCGCGCTCCTCCAGGTAGGCGTCGTAGCCGCCGCCGTAGAGGTTGATCTGGCCCTGGGCGAGGTCGAGTTCGAGGACCTTGGTGACCGTGCGGGTGAGGAACTCGCGGTCGTGGCTGACGACGACCGTCCCGGCGCGCAGGCCGGTGACGAAGCGTTCGAGGCGCTCCAGGCCGTCGAGGTCGAGGTCGTTGGTGGGCTCGTCGAGGAGGAAGACGTCGTAGCGGGACAGCAGCAGCGAGGCGAGGCCCGCGCGGGCGGCCTGGCCGCCGGAGAGGGACGTCATCGGCTGGTCGAGGCCGACGCCGAGGCCCAGTGCGGCGGCGACCTCCTCGGCGCGTTCGTCCAGGTCGGCGCCGCCGAGGCCGAGCCAGCGCTCCAGGGCGGCCGAGTAGGCGTCGTCCGCGCCGGGGGTGCCGTCGGCGAGGCCCTGCGCGGAGTCGTCCATCTCGCGCTGCGCCTCGGCGACGCCGGTGCGGCGGGCGAGGAACTCGCGGACCGTCTCGCCGGGGCGGCGCTCGGGTTCCTGCGGGAGGTGGCCGACGGTCGCGGCCGGCGGGGAGAGCTTCAGCTCGCCCTCCTCCGGCTTGAGCAGCCCGGCGAGGAGTCTCAGCAGCGTGGACTTGCCCGCGCCGTTGGCCCCGACCAGGCCGATCACGTCCCCGGGGGCGACGACGAGGTCCAGCCCGGAGAAGAGGGAGCGGTCGCCGTGGCCGGCGGCGAGGTTCTTGGCGACGAGGGTGGCGGTCACAGAGGGTAGATCTTAGCGGGGGTTGGGCGTGGGGGGTGCCGCGCGAGGTGGGGGGCCGCGTGAGGTGGGGGGGAGCCGGTGGTGAGGGAGCCGGCCAGGGTGCCGAGTACGACGATCGGCTTGGCTGACCGGCTCCCTCATGGCTCACGGGACCCCGTGGCCTCATGGCTCACGGGACCCCGTACGCCTCTTGGCTCACGGGACCTTGCCTCACGGAATCCGGTGCCCCTGCGGAGCCCCCTGCACGCCGGCCGGCGCGGTCTCCGGGGCCGTCTTCGGCGCCGTGCCCGACGTCGCGCGGGCGAAGGCCGCCGCCCCGCCCACGAACGGGACCTGCGCCGAGGTGCGGGCGAGGTCGAGCGTGAGGGTCGGGGTGTCGGCGGGCGGGTCGATGAGGTCCTTGTCGGTGCCCGCGACGATCAGGGCGAGGCGGTGTCCGGCCGGTACGACGTGGTCGGTGGCCGCCAGGTCGATCGTCAGGGTGTAGGCCTTGCCCGGGGTGAGCGGGACGCCGTGGCCGGGGTCGGCGTACGTGCCGAGGTCGGCCCAGCCGCGGCTGACCACGTTGTACGTGACGTCGGCGGTCTTGGCCTTCGTCTCCTTGAAGCAGGCGCTGTCGCCGGCCGTGCTCTCGCCCCAGCACGTGCGGTCGGCGAGGGTCGTGATGCCCTCGGCCGCGTCGGTGTAGTCCCGGATGGTGTCGGGGCCGAGGTCGACGAGGACGGCGGAGAGGTGCGCGGTCGCGGTGGTGGGGGTGGCCGTGACGGTGACCTTCGAGGAGCCGGCCAGGCGCAGGTCGCGGCTGAGCGGCTTGGTGACGAACCCGGCTTTCTCGGGCGTGCTGGTGTCGATCTTCGCGGCCCAGTCGGCCTCGTTGAGCCGGGGGTTGTCGGTGAAGGTCTCGGTGCCCTTGGCCTTGCGCAGGCCGAGGGCGCCGACGCCGGGCTGGGCGCCGGCCGCGGGGCGCAGGGTGGTGGGCGCGGTGCCGCTCGGGGGCCAGGTCTTCGAGGTCTCCCACTGGTCGGGGTGGCGTTCGACGTCGGCCATCGGCTCGCGGTCGATCCCGTTGGCGTAGCCGAGGAGTTCGTGGTCGAACCAGCGGTGCAGGGTGTCGACCCAGGTGGCGCGGCGGTAGTCGAAGGGGTCGACGTGGCCGGTCTGGGAGAGCCAGATCTTGCGCTTGACGCCGTGCCGCGCGAGCGCGTCCCACCACTGGCCGAGGTGCTTGGTGCGGACGTTGAGGTCCTGCATGCCGTGCACGGCGAAGACGCTGGCCTTCACCTTGCCGGCGTCCTTGACGTAGTCCCGCTCGCTCCACAGCGGCGTCCAGTCACCGCTGCGCGGCGCGCCGTCGACCAGTTCCTTCTGCACGGCGGCGCACTTGGCCTGCGCGTCCGCGCTCTCGACGTAGCCGGCCAGCGCGTCGGGGCCGGAGTCGTAGAGGGGCGCGCCCTGCTGGAAGTAGTAGTCGTACCAGGAGGAGATGGCGCTGATCGGGACGATCGTCTTCAGGCCCTCGACGCCGGTCGCGGCGACGCCGTTGGCGATGGTGCCGTCCCAGCTCTTGCCGATCATCCCGGTCCTGCCGTTGGTCCAGTCGGCCTTGGCCTTCGTCGTGCCGGTGCGGGTCGTGTACGCCGTGGCGCGGCCGTTGAGCCAGTCGACGACCGCCTTCGCGGAGTCGACGTCGGAGCGGCCGCCGACGTCGACGCAGCCGTCGGAGCGGTTGGTGCCGGCGAGGTCGACGCCGACGAAGGCGTAGCCGCGCGGCACGAAGTAGTTGTCGTAGTACAACGGCATCTGTACGACGTTCCCTTGGGCGTCGTACGTCTTCAACTGGCTCTCGTTGCCTCGGCCGCAGCAGGAGTAGTAGGGGCTGGCGTCCATGATGACCGGCACCTTGCGGCCCTGTCGGGCCGGTTCGCTCGGGCGGACGATGTCCACGGCGACGCGGTCGCGTTTGCCGTCCCTGTCGCTGTCCAGCCCGGTGTCCACCCACACGGCCTGGCGGATCGCCTTGGCGTACGAGTAGACCGGCAGACTCTCTTTCGCGGCGGCCTGCGCCGGGGTGGGGGTGAGAAGGGCCGCCACCAGGAGGGTGAGGAGGGCGGCGGCGAGGGGTCTCCAGGTCGTGAAGCGCATGCGTAGGGGCATGCGCGGGACGGTACAGGGGGCGACTCGTGGGTTGAAGAGGGCGTTTGGGGCGGGGGCGGGCCCTACTCCCCGGCCGGGGAAGGGAGTTGATCTGCGCCCCGGCCGACTCTCCTGACGGAGTTGGCCTATGTCCCGGCCTGCTCCCCTGCCTGCGCGAGGAGTTGCTCTCGGCTCACCGCCGCCGCCCGCGTCGCCGGGACCGTACAGGCGTAGGCGCCGGCCACCGCGCCGTAGCGGGCGCAGAGTCTGGGCGGGGCGCCGGCGAGGTGCCCGTACAGGAACGCCGCCGCGAAGGCGTCGCCCGCGCCGTTGGAGTCGACGACCGGGGCGGGCGGGGCGGCGGCGGGTATGCGGGTCAGCTCGCCGTCGCTGAGGAGATGGGCGCCCTCGGCCCCGGCTGTGACGACGACGGTCCGCGCGCGGCCCTCCTCGGCGATCCGCCGCATGGTCGCCTCGGGGTCGGTGAGCCGGGCGGCGGAGAGGAAGACGAGGTCGGCGGCGTGGGCGAAGGGGGCGTGGTAGGGGTCGCCGCCGTCCCAGTCGTGCAGGTCGGTGGAGAGGGTGACGCCGGTCTCGCGCAGGGCGGGGAGGGCGGCGGCGCACGGCTGGGTGAGCGAGACGTGCACGTGCCGGCTGCGCCGGGCGAGCCCCCGCAGGAGGTCGTCCGGGAACCGGTCCTCGAACCGCACCCGGCTGACGTCGTAGAGGGAGAGCCGCCGCCCGCCGGGGTCGATGAGGTTGACGGCCCGCTTGGTCCCGGCGGCCTGCGGCAGAGCGGTGAAGGCGATCCCGTGCTCCTCGTGGAACGCGCGGACCAGCTCTCCCTCGGGGTCGCTCCCGAGGAAGTCGAGATGATGCACGCCGAGCCCGAGGGAGGCGAGCCCCAGCGCCACGAAGTCCCCGGTCTGCCCGGCCCGGGTGTGCACCCCGTCGACCATGTGGCTGTCGGCGTAGGGAAGGGACAGCTCGGGAACCGGGACGACGGTGTCGACCCCGGCCCCGCCGAGCACGAGTACGTCGATGTCTTCGGTCAACTGGGCCCTCCCCGTGGTCGTCCGCGTGATCCTGACGTGGGACCACCGTAGACGGCACCACTGACAATGCCCGCTGACCTGCTACTTCGTCAGGTTCGTCAGTTCCTTGCCGGTGCCGCGGCGCAGCGCGTACCAGCCGGCGACCAGGGCCGCCGCGATCAGCGGGATCAGCAGCAGCGTCTTGCGGCCGACGTCGGGGTCGTTCCACATCATGCCGAGGCAGATCAGCAGGAAGGCGATCGTGGCGATCTCGGTGACCGGGGTGCCGGGGAGGCGGAAGCCGGGGCGTTCCAGCAGGCCCGCCTTGGCGCGGCGGACGAACACCAGGTGGCAGACCATGATGATCACCCAGGTGCTGATGATGCCGAGGGACGCGATGTTGAGGACGATCTCGAAGGCCTGCGCGGGGACGAGGAAGTTGAGGCCGACGCCGAGGACGCAGACCGCGCAGGTCAGCAGGATGCCGCCGTAGGGGACCTGGCTGCGGTTCATGCGGGCGGTGAACTTGGGGGCCGAGCCCGCCATGGCCATGGAGCGCAGGATGCGGCCGGTCGAGTAGAGGCCCGAGTTGAGGGACGACATCGCCGCCGTGAGGACCACGAGGTTCATCACGTCGCCCGCGCCGGAGATGCCGATCTTCGACAGGACCGTCACGAAGGGGCTCTCGTCCGCCGAGTACGCCGACCCGGGCAGCAGCAGCGCGAGCAGGACCACGGACCCGACGTAGAACAGCCCCACGCGCCACATGATCGAGTTCACCGCGCGGGGTACGACCTTCTCCGGCTCCGCCGTCTCGCCCGCGGCGACACCGACGAGTTCGAGGGCGGCGTACGCGAAGATCACGCCCTGCATGACGAGGACGACAGGCATGAGCCCGTGCGGGAAGACGCCCCCGTTGTCGGTGACGACGTGCAGCCCCGGGGTCTCGCCGCCGACCTTGTGCTGGGTGGCGAGCAGAAAGATGCCGACGCACATGAAGGCGACCAGGGTGGCCACCTTGACGATCGCGAACCAGAACTCCATCTCGCCGAAGATCTTCACGGAGATGAGGTTGATGGCGAGGACGACGGCCAGCGCGATGAGGGCGAGCACCCACTGGGGGACGCTCGTGAACGCGCTCCAGTAGTGCGTGTAGAGCGCGATCGCGGTGATGTCGGCGATCCCGGTGGTCGACCAGTTCAGGAAGTACATCCAGCCGGCGACGTACGCCCCCTTCTCCCCGAGGAACTCCCGCGCGTACGACACGAAGGACCCGGAGGAGGGCCGGTACAGGACCAGCTCGCCGAGCGCCCGGACGACGAAGAAGGCGAAGACTCCGCAGACCAGGTAGGCCAGCGCGAGCGCGGGTCCGGCGTTGTGCAGGCGCCCTCCCGCGCCCAGGAAGAGGCCGGTGCCGATGGCTCCGCCGATCGCGATCATGTTGACGTGGCGGTGCTTGAGGCCCTTGCTGTAGCCGGCGTCGCCCGCGTCCGCGGGTGCCTGGGCCGCGGCGCCGGTCTCAGCCGTCTGCACGGCGTCCTTGCTCACGGGTGGTACCACTCTCTGGTGCGCCCGGGGCAGCACGTGCCCCGGGTGTCCGTACGTTCCCGGCCTGCGGCTTCGGATGAAGGCCCAGACCAAACAGGCAGCTTCCCAGAGAGCGGACGATCACACGGTGGCCCAGGTCACAGAGCGGCACTTCTCACATGCCGGACGGGCCACCGGTGAACGTCTCCCCCCGTTCCGCCTTGTCGACGAGCAGCGCCGGCGGCGTGAACCGCTCTCCATAGGTCGCGGCGAGCACCCGCGCGCGGGTGACGAACCCGGGCAGGCCCCCCTCGTAGCCGTTGATGTACTGGAGGACGCCTCCGGTCCACCCGGGGAAGCCGATCCCGAAGAGCGAGCCGATGTTGGCGTCGGCGACGGACGTGAGGACGCCCTCCTCCAGGAGCTTCACCGTGTCGAGGGCCTCGGCGAAGAGCATGCGTTCCTGCATGTCCCGGAAGGGGATCTCGGTGCCCGCGCGCGTGAAGTGCTCGCGCAGCCCGGGCCACAGCAGCGCGCGCCTGCCGTCCTGGTAGTCGTAGAAGCCCGCGCCCCCGCTGCGGCCGGTGCGGCCGAACTCGTCGACCATGCGGTCGATGACGGCCTCGGCGGGGTGGACGTCCCAGGTGCCGCCCGCCTCCTCGACGGCCCGCCGGGACTCCGCGCGGATCTTGCGCGGGAGGGTGAGGGTCAGTTCGTCCATGAGGGAGAGCACCTTGGCGGGGTAGCCCGCCTGGGCCGCCGCCTGTTCGACCGAGGCGGGCTCGATGCCCTCGCCGACCATGGCGACGCCTTCGTCGAGGAAGCGCCCGATCACCCGGGAGGTGAAGAAGCCGCGCGAGTCGTTGACGACGATCGGCGTCTTCCTGATCTGCCGGACGAGGTCGAAGGCGCGCGCCAGGGTCTCGTCGCCGGTCCGCCCGCCCTTGATGATCTCGACGAGGGGCATCTTGTCGACCGGTGAGAAGAAGTGCAGCCCGATGAAGTCCCGCTGCCGTTCGACGCCTTCGGCGAGGGCGGTGATGGGCAGCGTGGAGGTGTTGGAGCACAGCAGCGCGTCGGGGTCGACGACGTGCTGGATCTCCTGGAACACCTTGTGCTTGAGGCCGGCGTCCTCGAAGACGGCCTCGATGACGGCGTCGCACCCGGCGAGGTCGGCGGGGTCGGCGGTGGGGGTGATGCGGGCCAGCAGGGCGTCGGCCTTCTCCTGGCTGCTGCGGCCCTTGGCGACGGCCTTGGCGCACAGCTTCTCGGAGTAGGCCTTGCCCTTGCGGGCGGCTTCGGCGGAGACGTCCTTGAGGATGACGTCGATGCCCGCCCGCGCGCACGCGTAGGCGATGCCGGCGCCCATCATGCCGGCGCCGAGGACGGCGGCCTTGCGGACCTGACGGGGGGCGGGTCCCTTGGGGCGGCTGGCGCCGGAGTTGACGGCCTGGAGGTCGAAGAAGAACGCCTGGATCATGTTCTTCGAGGTCTGCCCGGCGGCGAGTTCGGCGAAGTGGCGGGCCTCGATGAGCTGGGCGGTCTCGAAGTCGACCTGGGCGCCCTCGACGGCGGCGGCGAGGATGCGGCGCGGCGCCGGGTAGGGGGCGTTCGCGGTCTGCTTGCGCAGGGTGGCGGGGAAGGCGGGGAGGTTGGCGGCGAACTTGGGGCTGGCCGGGGTGCCGCCGGGGATGCGGTAGCCAGGCCTGTCCCAGGGCTGCTGGGAGACGGGGTGGGCGTCGATGAACGCGCGGGCCTTGGCGAGGAGTTCGTCCCGGCTGCCCGCGATGTCGTCCACGAGGCCGTTCTGGAGGGCCCTGGGGGCGTTGTACTGCGTGCCCTGGAGGAGGACCTTCAGGAGGGCGTCGGTGATGCCGAGGAGGCGTACGGTGCGCACGACGCCGCCGCCCCCGGGGAGCAGTCCGAGGGTGACCTCGGGGCAGCCGATCTTGGTGCCGGGGGTGTCCAGGGCGATGCGGTGGTGGCAGGCGAGGGCGAGTTCGTAGCCGCCGCCGAGGGCCGCGCCGTTGAGGGCGGCGACGACGGGCTTGCCCAGGGTCTCGATGCGCCGCAGGTGGCGCTTGATCTCCAGGCCGCCGTCGAAGAGCTCCTGAACGGTGTCGGGGGTGACGCGGATGAGGTCGCGCAGGTCGCCGCCGGCGAAGAAGGTCTTCTTGGCGGAGGTGAGGATGACGCCCTTGATGGTGTCCTTCTCGGCCTCCAGGCGGTCGGTGACGGCGGCGAGGGAGGTGCGGAAGGCGGCGTTCATGGTGTTCGCCGACTGGTCGGGGTCGTCGAGGACGAGGGTGACGACGCCGGTGCGGTCCTGTTCCCAGCGGATGGTGGTGGAGTTCATGGAGGGTGCCTTCTCGGTGATCCGTCGGGAGGGGGTCAGACGCGCTCGACGACGGTGGCGATGCCCATGCCGCCGCCCACGCACAGGGTCGCGAGGCCGTAGCGCTTGTCCTGGCGCTCCAGTTCGTCGACGAGGGTGCCGAGGATCATCGCGCCGGTCGCGCCCAGCGGGTGGCCGAGCGCGATGGCGCCGCCGTTGACGTTGACCTTGTCGAGGCTGAGGCCCATCTCGCCGACGAAGCGCAGGACGACCGCGGCGAACGCCTCGTTGATCTCGACGAGGTCGATGTCGTCGATGGTCAGCCCGGCCTTGGCGAGCGCCTTGCGGGAGGCGGGCGCGGGGCCGGTGAGCATGATGGTCGGCTCGGAGCCGGAGACGGCCGCGGAGACGATCCGCGCGCGCGGGGTGAGCCCGCCCCGCTCGCCCGCCTCCTTGGAGCCGATGGCGACGAGGGCGGCGCCGTCGACGATGCCGGAGGAGTTGCCCGCGTGGTGGACGTGGTCGATCTTCTCGACCCAGTGGTACGTCTGGAGGGCGACGGCGTCGAAGCCGCCGAGTTCGCCGATGTCGGCGAACGACGGCTTGAGGGCGGCCAGCGTGTCGGCGGTGGTGCCGGGGCGCGGGTGCTCGTCGTGGTCGAGGACGGTGAGCCCCGCGCGGTCGGTGACCGGGACGACCGCGCGGTCGAAGCGGCCCTCCTTCCAGGCGGTGGCGGCACGTTCCTGGGAGAGGGCGGCGTACTCGTCGACGTCGCGGCGGGTGAAGCCTTCGAGGGTGGCGATGAGGTCGGCGGAGACGCCCTGGGGGACGAAGCCGGCGGCCAGGTTGGTCAGCGGGTCGTTGAACCAGGCGCCGCCGTCGGAACCGAGCGGCACCCGGGACATGGACTCGACGCCGCCCGCGAGGATGAGGTCCTCCCAGCCGGAACGGACCCGGGCGGCGGCCGAGTTGACGGCTTCGAGCCCGGAGGCGCAGAAGCGGTTGGTCTGGACGCCGGCGACGGTGTGCGGGAGGCCCGCGGCGAGGGCGGCGATGCGTGCGATGTCGGAGCCCTGGTCGCCGTGCGGGCTGACGACGCCCAGGACGATGTCGTCGATGGCGGCCGGGTCGAGTCCTGGCAGGCGTTCCTGGAGGGCGTGCAGAAGGCCGGTGACCAGGTCGATGGGTTTCGTCCCGTGCAGGGCTCCGTTCGCCTTGCCGCGTCCGCGCGGGGTGCGGATCGCGTCGTACACGTACGCTTCGGTGCTCACTCGTCTGGCCTTTCGGGTGTGGTGGGGCGGGGCGGGGGCTGGCGGCCGGTCACGGCTCCAGCTCCGGTATGCCCCAGTCGCGCGCCACGTCGGCGGTGTCGGCGCCGGGCTGTGCGGGGGCGGTGCGGATCGTCGTGGGGGTGGCGGAGAAGCGGGGCGCGGGGGCGGGCTGGGTGATGCCGCCGTGGTCGGTGAAGGTGCCGCGCGCGGCGAGGTGCGGGTGGTGCGGGGCCTCGGTCAGGGAGAGCACGGGGGCGACGCAGGCGTCGGAGCCCTCGAAGACGGCCGTCCACTCGTCCCTGCTGCGGGTCTTGAAGCGGGCGGTGAGTGCCTCGCGCAGCTGGGGCCAGCGGGTGGGGTCCTTGCGGGCGTCGGCGAAGCCGGGGACGCCGAGGAGGGTGAGGAACTCGGCGTAGAACCGCGGTTCCAGGGCTCCTACGGCCATGTAGCCGCCGTCGGCGGTCTCGTAGGTGCCGTAGTAGGGGCAGCCGCCGTCGAGGAGGTTGGCGGCGCGGCGGTCCTGCCAGCCGCCGGCGGCGAGCGTGCCGTGCAGCAGCGCGGAGAGGTGGGCGGTGCCGTCGACGATGGCGGCGTCGACGACCTGGCCGGTGCCGGTCGCGCAGGCGTGGTGCAGGGCGGCGAGGACGCCGGTGACGAGGTAGAGGGCGCCGCCCGCGTAGTCCCCGAGGAGGTTGGCGGGGGCGGGCGGGGGCCGGTCGGGGCTGCCGATGAGGCCGAGGGCGCCGGTGAGGGCGATGTAGGCGATGTCGTGGCCCGCGCGGTGGGCGAGGGGGCCTTCCTGGCCCCAGCCGGTCATCCGGCCGTAGACGAGGCGGGGGTTGCGGGCGTGGCAGTCGGCCGGGCCGACGCCGAGGCGTTCGGCGACGCCGGGGCGCAGCCCTTCGAGGAGGATGTCGGCGCGGGCGGCGAGAGCGAGGACCCGCGCGGGTCCTCCGTCCGATTTGAGGTCGACGACGACGGAGCGTTTGTTGCGGTTGGTGACGTCGTAGGCGGGGTCGACGCCGGGGAAGGAGGCGCGGGCGGGGCGGTCGACGCGGACGACGTCGGCGCCGAGGTCGGCCAGGAGCATCGCGGCGAACGGGGCGGGGCCGATGCCGGCCAGTTCGACGGCGCGCACCCCGGCGAGCGGGCCCTGCTGTGGCGGCGTCGTCGTCATCCGGCCCCCTCGCTGTCGTCTGCGCCGATGCTAGGAACGTGTTCCACCGGGCACAAGAGCAAGCGCTTGGATAGGCCTCAGGGTGCCTGCTTGTGCCTGATGACCTCCACGCTAGCCTCGGCCACTGACAGTGGCGCGTGCCGCACGGCAGAGGGGTGTCATGAGCAGGCTGAAAAAGGCGGATCGTCCGTATGACGTCGTGCTGTTCGGGGCCACGGGCTTCGCCGGTGAGCTGACCGCGCGCCACCTCGCCGCGCATGCTCCCGAGGAGCTGCGCTGGGCCGTCGCCGGACGGAGCGGGGCGAAGCTGGAGCGGCTGCGCGCATCACTGCCGGGCGGCGAGCGCGTGGGCGTCCTGCGCGCGGATGTGGCCGATACCGCCTCCCTGCGCGAACTGGCCGCGCAGGCGCGCGTGGTGGCCACGACCGTCGGCCCCTACGCGCTGTACGGCGACGACCTGGTGGCCGCGTGCGCGGACAGCGGCGCGGACTACCTGGACCTGGCGGGGGAACCGGAGTTCGTCGACCTCACGTACGTGCGGCACGACGCCCGCGCGCGGGAGACCGGCGCGCGCCTGGTGCACGCGTGCGGTTTCGACTCCGTGCCGCACGACCTGGGGGCGTACTTCACGGTGGGCCTGCTGCCCCAGGACGTGCCGCTGACGGTGGACGCGTACGTCACGGCGGACGCGGCGTTCTCGGGCGGCACCCTGGCGTCCGCGCTGAACCAGCTCGCCCGGGGCCGGCAGATGGCCGCCGCCGCCCGGGACCGGCGCCGGCACGAACCGCGCCTGGTGGGCCGCCGGGCCACCGCCCCGCTCGGCGCCCCGCGCTTCGCCCCCGAGGTCGGCGCCTGGGCCCTGCCGCTGCCGACGCTCGACCCCCAGGTCGTACGCCGCTCGGCGAAGGCCCTGCGCCGCTACGGCCCCGACTTCCGCTACCGCCACTACGCGGCCGTACGGCGGCTGCCGGTCGCCGTCGGCGGTGTGGTGGGCGCGGGCGCGCTGCTCGCGGCGGCGCAGGTGCCGGCCGCCCGGCGCTGGCTGTCGGGCCGCCTGGAGCCCGGTCAGGGGCCTGGCGCGGAGAAGCGGGCCCGCAGCTGGTTCTCGGTCCGGTTCGTCGGCCAGGGCGGCGGCAGGCGGGTCTTCACGGAGGTCTCGGGCGGCGACCCCGGGTACGGCGAGACGGCGAAGATGTTCGCCGAGAGCGCGATGTGCCTGGCCCTCGACGCCCTTCCGCCGACCTGCGGCCAGGTCACGACGGCGGTCGCCATGGGCGACGCGCTGACCCGGCGGCTCCAGGAGGCGGGCATCCGCTTCCGGGTGGCGGCGAAGGACTAGGTCCTGTCCGGCTGTCGGGGGCCTAGCTCTGCCATTCGGCGAGGGTCCAGATCATGCCGGCGGTCCAGGCGAGTCCGGCCAGCACGGCGAGGACCAGGACGGCGCTGACCGCGCGTTCGGCCGGGCGGTCGGGGCCGGGGCCGGTCTGGTGCTTCGGGGCGCGGTGCGTCGGGGCTCGGTGGGTCGTCATGCGCCCCAGGCTGCCGGGACGGGCGGGGGCCCGCCATCCGTACAACTACTCAGGAGGGGTACTCAGTTCCCGCCCTGAGCTGAGGTTTTCCGCCGCTGCTGGGCTGGCGTTCCCTGGGCCGGCGTTCCTTAGGCCGGCGCTCCTGGGGCCGTGGCTTCCGCGAGGGCGCGGCGGCACAGGGCGTCCGCGCGGCGGGTGGTCTCCGGGAGGCGGTACTCAGGGGTGAGCGCCAGGGTGTGCGCGCACGCGTTGTCCAGGCTCACCCGGTGGCCCACGGAGACGAAGACGGGCTTCACGCCCGCGCGGGTGCGCAGGGCCCGGCCGACCTCCTCGGTGCCGGCGAGCAGCGGCGCGAACGCCCCGCGCGCGGGCGCGGGTTCGTCGTGGGTGAAGGTGAAGGGGTTCTTGGCGACGCCGATCGCGGGCAGCCCGGTGAGGACCCCGAGGTGGGCGGCGAGACCGAAGCGGCGGGGGTGGGCGAGGCCGTACCCGTCGCACACGACCAGGCCAGGAGCGACCGGCAGCGCCTCCAGGGCGGCGAGGACGGCGGGCAGTTCACGGAAGGCGAGCAACCCGGGGACGTACGGGAAGGAGACCGGGCCGACGGCGGTGGCCTCGGCGACGACGTCCAGGGTGGCCGCGTCCAGGACGACGGCCGCCGCGGCGACGACGTCGCGTTCGTCGTCGTAGGCGACGTCGACCCCGGTCACCCGGCCGGTGCCGGGCGGCGGGCCGGGTTCGTCGAGCACTACGCGCGCGCGTAGTGCGTCCTGGACCGCGCGGGCCTCGTCCTCGGTCGCGGGCCAGCCCGCGGGTGTGCGTACGGTCGTCATGGTGGGACGAGCCTACGAGACGGCGCCCGCCCGTCGGTCGCGCACGCCCCTGCTGTGCTCCCGTACGCGGGAGGGGACCGGGTGACGGTACGCGCGCGTACCGCGCCGAAGAGCCACCGGTCCGCTTCCGCACCACCCCCGCGGTGACCGAGGTCACTCCTTTTGGGTGTGCACGGATTCCCGGGTTCGTGCGTCTCATCAAGTGTCGACCCCGTCCGAACGGAAAGTTCGTCGAGCAGTCACAAGGGAGCAAGGCGATGTCCACCGTCATCGATCAGCCCGTAGAGGCCCGCTTGGTCGCCGCCGCGCCTCGGATGCCGAGCATCCCCGCCACGCTGCACTACGACCGCGCCGATCCGTTCGCCGTGCGCATGACGTTCCCGGCGCCGGCGACCCTGGAGGGCGTCGAGGTGTGCTGGACCTTCGCGCGGGAGCTGCTCTCCGCCGGGCTGCACCGCGCGGAGGGGCACGGGGACGTGCGGGTGCGGCCGTACGGGTACGACCGCACGGTGCTGGAGTTCCACGCCCCCGAGGGGACGGCCGTCGTCCATGTGCGCTCGGCCGACGTGCGGCGGTTCCTTGAGGCGACGGGCGAGCTGGTGCCGGTCGGTCTGGAACACCTTCAGCTGGACCTCGACCGCGACCTGGCCGAGCTGATGCGCGACGTGCTCTGACCTGCGGTTTCACCCCTCGCGGTTAATCCCTTTGACGGCGCGCCGGGAGCCCTCCTACCGTGGAAGGGCTTCTGCTGCCGTCGATTGGAGAAGGACGTTGCTCGTCTGAGGTCCGGAAGACACCGCGTCACACAGATCCCCCCTTGTGCTGTGTGCGCTGGTCCGACCTCGGCATGCGAGCCGTCCCTTACAGGCGATCCGAGCCGGCCTTGCGGTGTCTCCCACGCGTCCGTCCCTTGACCGCACGCGCACACCGCGAGGCCCTGATGCATCCATCGATCACTGTCACCGACCTCTCCTTCTCCTGGCCCGACGGCTCCCCCGTCTTCGAGGGCCTGGACATCGCCTTCGGCGCGGGCCGCACCGGCCTCGTCGGGGTCAACGGCTCCGGGAAGTCGACCCTGTTGAAGCTCATCGCCGGTGACCTCACCCCCGCCGAGGGCGCCGTACGCGTCACCGGCGAGGTCGGCCACCTCCCGCAGCACGTCACCCTGGACACCGCCCTGCGCGTGGACGAAGCCCTCGGCATCGCGCGCAAGCGGGCCGCGCTGCACGCCATCGAGGCCGGTGACGTCCGCGCGGCCCGCTTCGAGGCGCTCGGCGACGACTGGGACGTCGAGGAGCGCGCCCTGGCCGCCCTCGGCGAACTCGGCCTCGGCCACCTCGGTCTGGACCGCACCGTGGGCGACGTCTCGGGCGGCGAGTCCGTCCTGCTGCGGCTCGCCGCGCTGCTGCTGCGCCGCCCCGACGTCCTGCTCCTGGACGAGCCGACCAACAACCTCGACCTGCACGCGCGCAGGCGCCTGTACGCGGCCGTCACGGCCTGGCCGGGCGTCCTGGTCATCGTCAGCCACGACCGTGAACTCCTCGACCTGGTCGACCAGATCGCCGATCTGCGCGCCGGGGAGGTCACCTGGTACGGCGGCAACTTCAGCGCCTACGAGGAGGCCCTGGCCGTCGAACAGGAGGCCGCCGAGCGCGTCGTGCGCGTCGCCGAGGCGGATGTGCGCCGGCAGAGACGTGAACTGACCGACGCCCAGGTCAAGTTGGCCAAGCGCAAGAAGTACGGGCAGAAGATGCAGGAGCAGAAGCGCGAGCCGAAGATCGTCATGGGGGCGCGCAAGCGGGCCGCCCAGGAGTCCGCGGGCAAGCACCGCATCCTGCACGAGGAGCGGCTCGCGGGCGCCAGGGAACGGCTCGACGAGGCCCTGGAGGCCGTGCGGGACGACGACGAGATCCGCGTCGACCTGCCGTACACGGCCGTCCCCGCCGGGCGGAGCGTGCTGACGCTGCTGGACGTGCGGCTGGCGCACGGCGCGGGCGCGCCCCTGGGCCTCGAACTGCGCGGCCCCGAGCGGGTGGCGCTGGTCGGGCGCAACGGGGCCGGGAAGACGACGCTGCTGCGCACGCTCGCCGGGGAGCTGGCGCCGGCGGCGGGCGAGGCGCGCACGCACGTGCCGACGCGGTTCCTGCCGCAGCGCCTCGACGTCCTGGACGACGGGCTGAGCGTGGCCGAGAACGTGGCCAGGTTCGCGCCTGAGGCCACGAACAACCGCGTCCGGGCCAGACTGGCCCGGTTCCTCTTCCGGGGCGCCAGAGCGGACCAGAAGGCCGCGACGCTCTCCGGCGGCGAACGCTTCCGCGCCGCGCTGGCCGCGCTGATGCTCGCCGAGCCCGCCCCGCAGCTGCTGCTCCTGGACGAGCCGACCAACAGCCTCGACCTGGCGAGCGTGCGCCAGCTGACGACGGCCCTGGAGTCGTACGAGGGCGCGCTGGTCGTCGCCAGTCACGATCTGCCGTTCCTGGAGTCGATCGGGGTGACCCGGTGGCTGGAGCTGGACGGCGGGCTGCGCGAGGGGCGGCCGGAGTGATCTGAGTCGCCCGTATCTCAGCTGGGCAACAGGCCTTTTGCCCCGGTGTCCGAGGGCTGCATGATGGCAGGCCGGTGCCCCGCCCGGGGCACCGGCCCGCGCCGCCGCCGATTCGGAGAACTGGACGTGCCCAGCAAGAAGGCCCTCATCCGCCGCCCCGGCCCGCGTCTCGCGGAAGGACTGGTCACCCACATCGAACGGTCGAAGGCCGACCTCTCGCTGGCCCGCGAGCAGTGGGACGCGTACGCCGCGGCGCTGGCGGAGCACGGCTGGGAGACCGTCGAGGTCGACCCGGCCGACGACTGCCCCGACGCGGTGTTCGTCGAGGACGCGGTCGTCATGTTCCGCAACGTCGCCCTGATAGCCCGCTCCGGCGCCCTCGCGCGGCGCGGCGAGTCCCTGGGCGTCGAGGAGGCGGTGGCCCGCCTGGGCTGCTCGGTGAACTGGATCTGGGAGCCGGGCACCCTGGACGGCGGCGACGTCCTCAAGGTGGGCGACACGGTCTACGTCGGCCGCGGCGGCCGGACCAACGCCGAGGGCGTACGGCAGCTGCGGGCCGCCTTCGAGCCCCTGGGCGCGCGCGTGGTGCCCGTCCCGGTCAGCCGGGTGCTCCATCTGAAGTCGGCCGTCACCGCGCTGCCCGACGGCACGGTCATCGGGTACATCCCCCACGTCGACCGGCCCTCCTTGTTCCCGCGTTTCCTGTCCGTCCCCGAGGAGTCCGGCTCCCATGTCGTCCTGCTCGGCGGCGACAAGCTGCTGATGGCGGCGAGCGCGCCGCAGAGCGCGGAGCTGCTGACCGGCCTCGGGTACGAGGTGGTGACCGTCGACATCAGCGAGTTCGAGAAACTGGAGGGGTGTGTGACCTGCCTCTCGGTACGCTTGCGCGAGCTGTACTCCTGACGGGTGAACGGTTCACCTCATCGGCCCCGGGACCTGGGCGTTCCGGGGCCGTGCGCTATCCAGGGGAACCCCGGTTCAAACCCGCTGATCAGGGATCTTTACAACGGCCTTAACCTACGGTCTCGTAACCTACGGATTCGTAGCCTACGATCCCGTAGGTTCCGGCACCGCTCGCCGGACCGTTCGGCTCCTCCGCTCTCGTCCCCCTGGAGTTCTCGTGACGATCACCGCCCCGCACCTCGGCAGCTCCGCCGGCTGGACCGACGCCCGGCTGCTGTACGCGCTGGAGGAAGTGGTCGAGCAGGAGCTGAACCGGCACCTGAAGGTCACCAAGGACTGGATGCCGCACGAGTACGTCCCCTGGAGCGACGGCCGCAACTTCCCCGGCTTCTTCGAGGACGGCGAGGCCTGGGACAAGGAGCAGTCCAAGGTCACCGAGATCGGCCGGATCGCCCTGGTCGTCAACCTCCTCACCGAGGACAACCTCCCGAGCTACCACCACGAGATCGCCACCCTCTTCGGCCGCGAGGGCGCCTGGGGCACCTGGGTGCACCGCTGGACGGCGGAGGAGGGGCGGCACGGCATCGTCATGCGGGACTACCTGCTGGCCTCCCGCGCGGTCGACCCGGACAAGCTGGAGCAGTTCCGGATGTCCCACATGAGCGAGGGCTTCGAGTCGGACAACCGGCACTCGATGCTGCACTCCATCGCCTATGTCGCCTTCCAGGAGCTCGCCACGCGCATCTCGCACCGCAACACCGGGCACCAGTCGGGCGACCCGGTCTGCGACCGCATGCTCGCGCGGATCGCGACCGACGAGAACCTCCACATGGTCTTCTACCGCAACCTCCTGAAGGCCGCGTTCGACCTCGCCCCCGACCTCACGATGCAGGCCGTGCGCGATGTCGTCGTCAACTTCCGCATGCCCGGCCACGGCATGCCCGGCTTCGAGCGGGCCGCCGCGCAGATGGCCATCGGCGAGGTCTACAACCTGCGCATCCACCACGACGACGTGCTCCAGCCCGTCCTGCGCTTCCTGAAGGTCATGGAGATCGGCGGCCTCGGCCCCGAAGGGCTCCAGGCCCAGGAGGAACTCGGCCTCTACATGGGCGGCCTGGACGCGGAGGCCCTGAAGTTCGACGAGAAGCTGGCGGCGCGCAAGGCGCGGATGGCGGCGCGCGGCAAGTAGCGCGGGGAGGGCGCCTACGCGCAGCTGACGGCGTCCAGGGGACGGCCCTGCCGGAGCTGGAGGCGCTCCTTCTCGGAGAGCCCGCCCCAGACGCCGAAGCGTTCGTCATGGGTGAGCGCGTGGTCGAGGCAGGTCCGGCGGATCGGGCACAGCCCGCAGATCCGCTTCGCGTCGCGTACCGAGCTGCCCGGCTCGGGAAAGAAGAAGTCCGCCCCGGTCTGCGCGCACAGCGCCTCCTGCTGCCAGGAGAGATCGGGCGTCATCGTGTCCGTGTCCATGACCGGAAGCCTGCCGCCCGGCGAAAAACGTTCGATCAACGAGACATCAACACGCCGCTCCGGGCAGGGGGTTGGCGGCTCGATGATGCCGGGGGAAGCGGGGCCGGGGCACGGCGGCGCGCGGGGCGGGGCGAATTTTCCGGGGTACGACGAGCCCGCCCCCCAGCCCGCCGGGCCGCGTCCGCCGGCCTACGCGCCGCCCCGCCCGAGCCCGCCCTGTTCCGCGCCGATACCCCTCTGACCTGCACCGACCCCCGAGCGACGGGCGATTGTCAGTGGGCGGTGCAAGACTCGGCTGTACGTCGGATCCGGGACGTTCCGCTTCGCGAGGAGGGTGACCATGCTGACGACGGATTTCGTGGACGGTGCTCCGAACTGGCTGGATCTCGGGACGCCGGACATCGAGGGGGCCGTGGAGTTCTACCGCGCCCTCTTCGGCTGGGAGTGGGTCTCGGCGGGCCCGGAGGCCGGGGGGTACGGGTTCTTCCAGCTGGCCGGGAAGACGGTGGGGGCCGGGGTGCAGACCGCTCCGGAGCAGGGGCCGCCGGCCTGGACGCTGTACTTCCGGAGCAGCGACGCGCGGGCCACGGCGGAGGCGGCGAAGCAGGCGCACGGGCAGGTGCGGATGCCCCCGACGGAGGTGATGGGGCAGGGCACGGTGGCGATCCTGTCCGACGCGGCGGGCGTCCCCTTCGGCCTCTGGCAGCCCGCCCTCACCCGGGGCCTCGACCTGGTGACGGAACCGGGCTCGCTGTGCTGGACCGAGCTGTACACCCCGGACATCGCGGCGGCGGCCTTCTACGGCTCCGTCCTCGGCTTCGAGACCTCCGCCGTCCAGATGGCCGGCGGCTCCTACACCTGCGTCAACGCCCCGGGCGCGAGCGAGACCGCGATGTTCGGCGGCCTCGTGCCGCTGTCCGACGCCCCGGACGAGGACACGCCGTACTGGCTCCCGTACTTCGAGGTCACCGACCCGGACGCGGTGGTCGCGACCGCGCTCGAGAAGGGCGGCGAGGTCCGGCTGGAGCCCATGGACATCCCCGAGGTGGGCCGCATGGCCAAGCTGACCGACCCCTGCGGCGCCCGCTTCGCCGTGATCAAGGGCGCGGAGAGGGAGGGCTGAACCACGCGGAACAGCACGCGGGACAGCACGCGGAACGGCGCACAGGGCTTCACGCGGAACGCCGCACGGAACCTCCCGTACGGCAACCGGTCCTCACGCGGACGCGCGCCGCACCAGCGTCGTAGGGAACACCACACTCGACAGCGGCCCCTCGCCCACCCCGCCCGCCCGGTCCAGGCGGCGCAGCAGGAGGCGGGCCATCAGGCGGCCCATCTCCTCGATGTCCTGGCGGACGGTCGTCAGGGGCGGGTCGGTCTGTTCCGGTACGGGGAGCATGTCGTCGAAGCCGACGACCGCGACGTCCTCGGGCACCCGCCGCCCGCTCGCGCGCAGCACCCGCAGCGCCCCCGAGGCAGTGAGGTCGTTCGCGGCGAAGACGGCGTCCAAGTCCGGTCGGCGCAGCAGGAGTTCCCGCATCGCCCGCTCCCCTCCGGCCGCCGTGAAGTCCCCCTCGGCGACCAGCCCCGGATCGCCGCCGGGCAGGACGTCCCGGTACCCGTCGAGCCGGTCGGCGGCGGAGGTCTGGTCGAGGGCCCCGGTGATGTGCGCGACGCGCCGCCGCCCAAGGCCGACGAGATGCCGTACGGCGTCCCGGGCACCGCCCCGGTTGTCGCTGTCGACGTACAGCGGGGCATCGGCCCGGCCGCCGAAGCCGCCCCCACCGCCCGAGCCACCCCGCCCGCTCCCGTCGCCCGAGCCGCCCCCCTCAGCCCCGCCGCCGCTCCCGTCGCCCGAGCCACCCCCCTCAGCCCCGCCGCCGCTCCCGTCGCCCGAGCCACCCCCTTCAGCCCCGCTCCCATCGCCCCCGTCCCCCCACCCGGGCCGCCCCCCAAAGACCGTCGGCAGACCGACCCCCCTGATAAGCCCCGGCAGCGGATCGTCGAGGTGCAGGGAGAACACCAGCGCCCCGTCGACATGCCCGCCGGCGAGATAGCGGGCCACCCGCGCGTGGTCGCCCCTGCCCTCGGTGAGCAGCAGGACGAGCTGATTGTCGTGGGCGGTCAACTCCTTGCTGATGCCGCGCAGTTGGAGCCCGAAGAAGGGGTCGGCGAACACCTTCGTCTCGGGTTCGGCGATGACCACGGCGACGGCGTCGTGCCGCCGGGTGACGAGGCTGCGGGCGGCCTGGTTGGGGACGTACCCGAGTTCCTCGACGGCCCGCCGCACCCGGCGTACGAGGGGTTCGCGCACCCCGTCCGCGCCGTTCACGACCCGGGACACGGTCGCCCGCGAGACCCCCGCCCGCGCGGCCACGGCCTCCAGCGTGGGACGCGGCGCGCTGTCGGTCACATCGGCTCCTCGGGGCGGTCTGCCGCTCAGGATAGCCACCCCGGCCGGCCGACCCGCCCGTCCAGTCGGCCCGCGAAGAAACCCCGCCCGCCCCGCCCGCCCCGCCCGGCCCGCCGGCTCGCGAAGAAACCCCGCCGCCCGAGCCGCCCACCGGACTCAGTGCGCGTGCCCTCCCCCGTGCCCGCCCTCGTACCCCGGAATCGTCCCGTCCTCCTTCCGCACCAGGAACAGCCCCGCCATCCCCATGTCCGCGTGGCTCTGGACGTGGCAGTGGTACATCCACGCCCCGGCGCCGACCCCCTCCCCCGCGACGACCTGGAAGCCGAAGGAGTCGGCGGGGCCCACGATCTTGGTGTCGACGACGCGGGTCGGGTCGTCGGGGCCGGTGAGGAGGCCGGTGCGGTTGTCGGCCCAGCGATGACCGTGCAGATGGAAGGTGTGGTAGTACTCGCCGTGCGTGATCATGACGAACTCGACCCGGTCGCCGACGGTCGCCTCGAAGTCGGGCCCCGAGTGCGGCGGCTGATTGTTGATCAGCATGTCGTTGAAGACGATGGTGTGGGTCGCGTCGGGCAGGACGTCGCCCTTGCGGCGGACGATCAGCGGTCCGTAGAGGCCCTTGCGGATGCCGCCGGTGCCGTGCTCGGTGCCGACCACGTGGTCGTGGTAGTGCCAGTAACCGGCGCTGCCTGAGCGCCAGGTGCCGTCCGCGCGGCGGGTGGGTATGTGGGTGCGCCAGGTGTAGGTGCGGGTGGCGCCGGGCTCGACCTGGCTGCGGTTCATCCGCGTGCCGTCGCTGGAGATCTCGAAGTCGACGCCGTGGACGTGGAGGCTGACGGCGACGTCGAGGGTGTTCTCCAGCTCGATGTGGAGGGTGTCGCCCTCGGTCAGCTCGATGAGCGGGCCGGGCACGGACGCCTCGCCCTTCGCGAGGCCGTAGCCGAGCCGGCCGTCGGGCAGTCTCTCGGCGTACAGCTTGAGATGTCTGACCTGGCCGCCGGGCGGGGCGAGGCGGGCCGTGACGGCGGCGCTGGGGACGGCCGGGGCCAGGGTGAGCGAGGTCGCGGCAGCCGCGCCGCCGAGCAGTGTCCGCCGGTTGAAGCCACGCCCGTCCATGCCGAACCCCCCACTTTGACAAGGTTTCTGACGGTTCTTTACCTGTGCCGAGCCTGTGGCACGGTAGCGGCCCGGCGGCAGTTCGTCCACGTTCAGGACAAAGTTCGCCCGATCCTGACCGTACGCCTTGGCCCACGGCGCAAAGCCGTCTAGCTTCCTTGGCGCTGTCTGTGACCGAGGAGGTGCCATGCGCTTACGAGGGATGAACAGAAGAACCGCGAGACGACGGATCTGGGCGGCCGGTGTGACGGCCGGGGTCACCGTGGCCGGGCTGCTGGCCGGGCCCGCCGCCCATGCCGCGCCGGTCAGGAACCTGTCGGTGAAGGTGAAGTCGCCGCCGGGCGGGGCGGATGTGCGGGTGCTGGTGTTCTACGGCTCCGCGGCGGCCGGCGCCGAGTCGCCGGCCGTGGACGCGGGGATCGCGGCGATCGAGCGGATCGGCTTGTCGGGTCCGGCGGCGCAGCGGTTCGAGACGGAGGCGACGGACGACGCCCGCGTCTTCACCGACGGTGCCGCGCTGGGGAGTTACAACGCCATCGTGTTCCTGACCGGCGGCGGTGACGTCCTCGACCCCGACCAAGAGGCCGGTCTGGAGGCCTACATGAAGGCGGGCGGCGGTTTCGTCGGCCTCCATGACGCGGCCCGCGCGGAGCCGTACTCCGACTGGTTCACCGGCCTGATCGGCGCCCGCCCCGCCGCGAACAGCCCGACTGCCGTACAGCGGGCCGTGGTTGAGGTGGGCGACCGGACGCATCCGGCGGCGAAGGACCTGCCGGTGCAGTGGAAGCGCGCCGACCGGTGGCTGAACTGGGCGAAGAACCCGTCCGGCGAGGTGCACACGGTCGCCCGGGTCCGCGAGTCGACGTACCAGCCCGGCGCCGGCGCCAACGGCTGGGACCACCCGGTGAGTTGGTGCCGCGACTACTCCGGCGGGCGGTCCTTCTACACCGCGATGGGCGGTACGGCGTCGGCGTACGACGAGACCGACTTCCGGGCGCATCTGCGCGGCGCGCTGCTGTGGACGACACGGCTCGCGCAGGCCGACTGCAAGGCGACGATCACCGCGAACTACCGGGCCGAACGGCTCACCCGGCCCAACCAGCCGGGCCGGAACGACCAGATCGGGGAGCCGCACGGGCTGGTGACCGCGCCCGACGGACGGGTGCTGTACATCGGCCGGGGCGGCGCCGACTCCTCCCGGCCGGTCGTCACCGACTGGAACGACCCCGACATCGGCAAGGGCAGGGGCGAGCTCCACGTCTACGACCCGAAGACCCAACAGGTCACGCTCGCGGGCGAGTTGAGCGTCTTCGGCAACAAGGGCGGCGGCGACGAACTCATCAAGGTCGAGGAGGGCCTGCTGGGCATCGAGCTGGACCCGGGCTTCGAGCGCAACGGCTGGGTGTACCTGCACTACACGCCGCACGCGCAGCTGAACCGGGACACGCGGATCGCCCAACGGTACGTCTCCCGCTTCACGTTGGACCCCGCGACGAACAGGCTCGACCTGAACAGCGAGAAGGTCCTCCTCAAGTGGCCGGTGCAGGTGCACAGTTGCTGTCACTCGGGCGGCGGGCTCGCCTGGGACTCCAAGGGCAACCTCTACATCGCGACCGGCGACAACAACTCCAGCCTGTTCAGCGACGGTTACTCCGGCAACAACCCGGCGCCGAACTTCAAGGGCGTCTCCTTCGCCGACGCGCGCCGCACCGCCGGCAACACCAACAACCTCAACGGCAAGATCCTGCGCGTCCATCCGGAGCCGGACGGCACGTACACCCTCCCCGAGGGCAACCTGTTCACCGGCCGGGAGACCGCCGAGGGCGGCGGCAAGACGCGCGGCGAGATCTACGTCATGGGCGTCAGGAACCCGGCCCGCATCTTCGTCGACAAGAAGACCGACGTCCTCTACGCCGGCTGGGTCGGCCCCGACGCGAGCGATCCGTCGCCGACCTGGGGCCCGGCCAAGTACGACACCTTCGCCGCCATCACCCGTGCGGGCAACCGGGGTTGGCCGTTCTGCATGGGCAACAACCAGCCCTACCGCGACCGGGGTCTGCCGGACCCGTCGAAGCCGCTGGGCTGGTACGACTGCGCCCACCCGAGGAACGAGTCGCCGAACAACGACGGCCTGGTCAACCTGCCGCCGGTCACCGGGAACAACATCTGGTACTCGCCCCAGGGCGGCGGCCCGGACTACCCGCGCGACGCGAACGGCGTCCCCTCCTACCGCCAGGACCAGGCCACTTACCTGCTGCCGTGGCTCAAGGGCGGCGGCCAGGCCGCGATGAACGGACCCGTCTACCGCTACGACCCGGCGAGCACCGGCGCCGCCAAGTGGCCCGCGTACTGGGACGGCAAGTGGTTCGTCGGCGACTTCTACGACGCCGACCAGCCGCGCAATGCCGTCATCATGGACCCGGCGAACCAGGGCGACGGCGGACTCCCGGTCCACGCCGAGTCGTTGAAGAAAATCGTGCCGGTCGGCAACGACGGCATCAAGAACCTCATGGACTGGAAGTTCGGCCCCGACGGCGCCCTGTACGTCCTCGACTACGGGCGGGGCTTCTTCACCTCGGACGCCAAGTCGGCGCTGTGGCGGGTCACTTACACGGGCGGCGGACCGACGCCGGCGGCAGGTCTGCTGGCGCGGGGAGGACAGTGATGCGAGATTTCAAACGGCACCCCGCACAACGCCTCACGCACCGACGAAGAGCCCTGACAGCCCTGTTGGCGGTCCTCCTGCTGGCGTTCGGGGTCCAGAGCGTCCAGCCCGCCGCCGCCCGCCCCGAACCGGCCGCCGCCACACAGGTGTTGACCTGGACCGCCGGTGACGACATCACCAAGTACGGGTCGGCTCCCACAACCGCCGTGGCCGGCAAGGCGACCATCGTCTTCGAGAACAGCGCGGCCACCGGCAACACCACCGGCATGCCGCACACCCTGACGTTCGCGACGGCCGACCCCGAGTTCAACGGGGACGTCCAACTCAACATCCTGGCCAACCCGTTCGACGACCAGAAGGGCCGCTACACCGCCGAGGTGACCCTCACCCCGGGCCGCTACTTCTACCACTGCACGATCCCCGGCCACAGCCAGATGCAGGGCATCCTCACGGTCACCGAGGGCGACGGCTCGGACACCACCGCCCCGGAGGCCTCCGCACAGGTCACCGGGGCCCGCAACTCCCAAGGCGAGTACGTCGGTTCGGCGAGCGTCGCGGTCACCGCGACCGACGCGGGCTCGGGCGTCGACCGGATCGAGTACGCCCTCGGCGACGGCGCCTGGCAGCCGTACACCGCGCCGGTCGTCGTCGACCAGGTGGGCCAGCACACCTTCCGCTACCGGGCGTTCGACAAGGCGGGCAATGTATCGGCCGAGCAGATCGTCGCCTTCACCGTCGTCGCGCCCCCGACCGACGACACCGCCGCGCCGGAGACCTCGGCGGCCGTGACCGGTGAACGCGACGCGGACGGCGCGTACATCGCGATGGCGACCGTCACCGTCTCGGCCTCCGACACCGGTTCGGGTGTGAACACCATCGAGTACGCGCTGGGCGAGGGGAGTTGGCAGGAGTACACCGCGCCGGTGATGGTCCATCAGACCGGCGTGCACACGCTCCGGTTCCGGGCCACCGACAAGGCGGGCAACGTGTCGGCGGTCAAGTCCGTCTCCTTCACGGTCGTCGCGGCGGCCACCCCGGACACCACTCCGCCGACGACCGGCGTGACCGTCACCGGGACCCGCAACTCCTCGGGCGCGTACGTCGGTTCGGCGCGCGTGACCGTCAGCGCGGCCGACGAGCACGGCGGTTCGGGCGTCGACCGGATCGAGTACTCGCTGGACTCCGGCCCCTATCTCGCGTACGCCGCCCCGCTGGTCGTCGACCGGGCGGGCACGCACACGCTCGCCTACCGGGCGACGGACCGGGCGGGGAACACCTCGGCGGCGCTCACCGTGACGTTCACCGTCGTGGCGAGCCAGGTTCCGGCGCCCAACTGCCCTGAGTTCGACGAGCGGTTGACGGTGATCGTCGGGACGGTCGACTCGGGGGTGCCGAACCGGATCACCAACAGCCGGTGCCGGATCAACGAGTTGATCGAGGACGAGCGGGAGTGGACGTCCCACGCGCTGTTCCTGAAGCATGTGAAGACCGTCATCGACGGCCTGTTCAGGGACGGTGTCGTCGACGGCCGCGAGTACGACGCGATCGACGCGGCGGGCCGTGAGTCCGGGATCGGCAGGCCGGGGCAGACCGCCGGCTACCGGCCGATCCTCGACGGGACGGCGGCGTCGTTCGCCAAGTGGCAGCAGGTGGGCGGCGGTTCGTTCGCGCTGAACGCGGACGGCTCGATCACCAGCGGCACCACCCGGGCGGGTCTGGGCATGCTGTGGTTCCCGGAGCGGACGTACGGCGACTTCTCGCTGCGCCTTCAGTGGCGTGACGACGCGCCGGGCGCCGGGAACGCCAACTCCGGTGTGTTCGTGCGGTTCCCGTGGGTCCACGACCACCCGGAGGAGTCGCGCCCGGAGTGGGTGGCCATCAAGTACGGGCACGAGGTGCAGGTGTTCGACTCGCCCACCGGCGACCTGTACAAGACGGGCTCGGTGTACGGCTTCGACCGGGTCGGGCTCGCCGGGGCGCAGGTGGCGCAGAAGGGCACCTGGAACGACTACGAGATCCGGGTCGTCGACCAGCACTACTCGGTGTTCAGGAACGGCGTGCTGATCAACGAGTTCGACAACACCGGCGGCCAGATCTTCGAGCCGCCGCGCGGCGACGATCCGGGCACCGACGGGCGGCGTTACGCGGCCGGCTACATCGGACTCCAGGTCCACGGCACGACGGACGTCGTCTCCTACCGGGACGTGAGAATCAAGGAGTTCTAGTCGTCCCGGGCCCTGCTCGGCTGTACCCGCTTGGGCTCCCCCGGCATCTTCGGATACTCGGGCGGGTACGGCAGATCCCCGAGTCCGTGGTCCTGTTCGTCGCGGTGGGCGAGGTCGAGCAGTGCCTCCAGCGAGAACCTGTGGTCGTCCATGTCCGCGTGCACGTCGCCGAGTTCGGCGAAGCGCGCGGGCATGGTCGCGAGGTCGAAGTCGCGGGGGCGGGCGTCGTCCAGCTCCGCCCAGCGCAGGGGCGCGGAGACGGGGGCGTGCGGGCGGGGGCGCACGGAGTAGGCGGAGGCGATCGTACGGTCGCGGGCGGTCTGGTTGTAGTCGAGGAAGATGCGCTCGCCGCGCTCCTCCTTCCACCACTTGATGGTGACCTGGTCGGGCATACGGCGTTCCATCTCGCGGCCGACGGCGATGGCGGCGCGGCGGACCTGGGTGAAGGTCCAGCGGGGTTCGATGGGCACGAAGACGTGCAGTCCGCGTCCGCCGGAGGTCTTGGGCCAGCCGCGCAGGCCGCCGAACTCGTCGAGGACGGAACGGAGTTCGTGGGCGGCGCGGACGGCGTCGGTGTAGTCGGTGCCGGGCTGCGGGTCGAGGTCGATGCGGAGTTCGTCGGGGTGGTCGACGTCCGCGCGGCGGACGGGCCAGGGGTGGAAGGTGAGGGTGCCGTACTGGGCGGCCCACAGGACGGCGGCCTCCTCGGTGGGGCACATCTCGTCGGCGCTGCGTCCGCTGGGGAAGGTGATGTGGGCGGTGGGGATCCAGTCGGGCATGTTCTTGGGGGCCCGTTTCTGGAAGAAGTTCTCGCCGTCGACGCCGTCGGGGTAGCGCTCCAGGGTGGTGGGGCGCTCGCGCAGGGCGCGCAGGATGCCGGGGGCGACGGCCTGGTAGTAGCGGGCGAGGTCCAGCTTGGTGAAACCGCGCTCCGGGAAGAACATCTTGCCGGGGCTGGACAGCCGTACCGTCCGTCCGCCCGCTTCCAGCTCGACCGCGTCGCCCATGGCTTCACGGTAGGCGAATCCCGCATATCAGGCATTTCATTTTCTTTCGGGTGAGACTTCAGCCATGGATCTGCCGGTGATGCCCCCTGTGAAGCCGATGCTCGCCAAGTCGGTGGCGCGGATTCCGCCGGGCATGCAGTACGAGGCGAAGTGGGACGGCTTCCGGGCCGTCGTGTTCCGCGACGGCGCCGAGATCGAGCTGGGCAGTCGTACGGGCAAGCCGCTGACCAGGTATTTCCCGGAGCTGGTGGCGGCGCTGGCGGAGCGGGTGCCGCAGCGGTGCGTGCTGGACGGGGAGATCGTGATCGCGCGGGAGGGGCGGCTGGACTTCGACGCGCTGACCGAGCGGATCCACCCGGCGCAGTCCCGGGTGCGCACGCTGGCGGAGCGCACCCCGGCGTCGTTCGTCGCGTTCGACCTGCTGGCCCTGGCCGACAGCGCGCTCCTGGACGTCCCCCTGAGCGACCGGCGGGCGCTGCTGGAGCGGGCGCTGGCGGGCGTGACGCCGCCGGTCCACCTGGCGCCCGCGACGACCGATCCGGAGCTGGCCGCGCGCTGGTTCGAGCAGTACGAGGGCGCCGGCCTCGACGGGATCATCGCCAAGCCGCTGACCTCGCGCTATCTCCAGGACGAACGCGCGATGTTCAAGATCAAGCACGAGCGGACGGCGGATGTGGTGGTCGCGGGCTACCGCCTCCACAAGAGCGGCCCGGTGATCGGCTCCCTGCTCCTCGGGCTGTACGACGGCCAAGGCGCGCTCCAGCACGTGGGGGTGTCGGCGTCGTTCACGATGGCGCGGCGCGCGGAGCTGGTGGCGGAGCTGGCGCCGCTGCGGATGGCGGACGCGGCCGGTCACCCTTGGGCGGCCTGGGGGGACGCGGCGGCGCACGAGTCGGCGCGGCTGCCGGGGGCGCCGAGCCGCTGGTCGGGCAAGAAGGACCTGTCCTGGGTGCCGCTGCGCCCCGAGCTGGTGGCCGAGGTGGCGTACGACCACATGGAGAACGGGGCGCGGTTCCGGCACACGGCCCGCTTCCGCCGCTGGCGCCCGGACCGGACGCCGCGAAGCTGTACGTACGCCCAGTTGGAGGAGCCCGTGGGGTACGACCTCGCGGAGATCCTGGGCACGGCCACCTGATCGGCGCAACCCACCGCGCACGATCACATCTGATCGGGTAAGGCCACCTGCGACCGATTCGGCAGGCCCTATAGGGAGCGGTGTAACGGTGGGTTTCTCTCATCCGACGGCAGGTTTCGCACACAGACGGACATTCAGCGGTCGCCGGTACGCCCTCGCGGCGGCGGCCCTCCTCACGGCCGCGCTCGCGGCGGGCTGCACGACGGCCGCCGCCCCGCGCACCCCGGCCGACGACGCCCTGAACGGCGCCCCTCCCGTCGTCCGCCCGGTCCTCGCCGTGAAGATCGACAACGCGCGGGCGGCCCGGCCGCACACCGGGCTCGGCGCGGCGGACGTCGTGTACGTCGAGCCGGTCGAGGGCGGGCTGAGCCGGCTGATGGCGGTCTATGCCACGAAGCTTCCGAAAGTGATCGGACCGGTGCGCAGCGCGCGGCAGTCCGATCTGGAACTGCTGCGCCAGTTCGACCACCCGGTGCTGGCCTTCTCGGGCGCCCAGCGCAAGCTGCTGCCGCTCATCAGGAAGGCGCCGGTGCGCGCGGTCCAGCCCGGTGACGTGCCGGGCGCCTTCTACCGCAGTTCCTCGCGCACCGCCCCGCACAACCTCTATCTGCGCCCGCCCCGCCTGATGCGCACCGCCCCGGGCGCCCCGGCGCTGACGGCGACCGGCTTCCGCTACGGCCCCGCGCCCGCGGGCGGCACCGCCGTCTCGACCCGCACGGTCCGCTATCCGGCGGCCCGTTTCACGTTCACCTGGTCCGCGCGCCAGGCCCGCTGGCTGGTCGCCATGGACGGCGCCCCGACCCGTACGACCGAAGGGGGCCGCGTCACCCCGGCGACCGTGGTCGTCCAGTACGTCAAGGTCCGCAAGAGCCACCTCCACGACGTCCTGGGCAATCCGAGTCCGTACACGCAGACCGTGGGTTCGGGGAAGGCGAAGGTGCTGCGCGGCGGGCGGTCGTACGACGTGACGTGGACGCGGCGGAAGGCGACGGACGGGACGCGGTTCACGACGGGGGACGGGAAGCAGGTGAACTTCGCCCAGGGGCAGGTGTGGGTGGTGTACGCGAAGGCTTCCTAGCGCTCGCTTTTCGCGCGCGGCCTCCCTAGCGGGCGCTCGTATCGCGTGCGAGGGCCGGTTCGGACGGGTTGCGCAGGTCCTCGGCCGCGTCGGAGACCCGCTGGAGGAGCGCGAAGAAGACCGCCTGTTCGGCGGAGGTGAGCGGGGCGAGGAAGACCTGGTTCATCCGGGCCGTGCGCACGCCCAGCTTGCGGTGCACGCGCTCGCCCTCCTCGGTCAGCCGCAGCAGGGAGCGGCGGCCGTCCTGCGGGTCGCGGACCTTGTCGAGCAGACCGCGGCGGCCGAGGCGGGTGACGACCTCGGCGATGGTGGAGCGGTCGAGGCCGACCCGCTCCCCCACCGTCCGCTGGTCGAGCCCCGGTTCGCGGACGAGCGCGTTGAGGACGGCGAACTGCGGTGACGTGATCTCCTCCGAGACCATCGTGTTCCACAGCAGGTGGTGGGCCTGCTGGAGGCGGCGGGCCAGATGCCCGGGGTGGGTGCTGAGGTCCACGGCAGGCATGGGCGCTCCTCTCGGACGTACTGCGCTGGAATCGGTGTGTGCACTGAACGATACTCGCTGGATCCAGAAGTGACCTTTACCACGATCACACGTCGGACCTGCTGCAATGAAAGGGTCTTGACGAGGGGTCGCGGCGGTGGCAGCGTGAGGACGACCTCGCTGAAATGCTCAGTGCGCTGAGCAGTTGGAGAGAAGGGGCAGGGATGGACAAGGTGGTCGCCACAGCCCGGGAGGCAGTGGCCGATGTGCCGGAGGGCGCGTCGCTCGCGGTGGGCGGGTTCGGCCTGAGCGGTGTGCCGAACGTGCTGATCGAGGCGCTCTTCGAGCGGGGTACGGGCGGTCTGTCGGTGGTCTCCAACAACTGCGGCGCGATGGACACGGGGCTGGCGGTGCTCCTGGCGGCGGGCCGCATCGCGCGGGTGACCGGCTCCTACATCGGGGCGAACAAGGAGTTCGCGCGCCAGTACCTGGCGGGCGAGCTGGAGCTGGAGCTGATCCCGCAGGGCACGCTGGCGGAGCGGCTGCGCGCGGGCGGCGCGGGCATCCCGGCCTTCTTCACCCCGGCCGGGGTGGGCACGCAGGTCGCGGAGGGCGGTCTGCCCTGGCGCTACGACGGCTCGGGCGGGGTCGCGCTGGCGTCGCCGCCGAAGGAGGTGCGCGAGTTCGACGGGGTGGAGTACGTGCTGGAGCGGGCGATCCGTACGGACTTCGCGCTGGTCCGCGCGGCCAAGGGCGACCGGCACGGGAACCTGGTGTTCAACAAGGCCTCCCGCAACTTCAACCCCCTGGCGGCGATGGCCGGCCGGGTCACGGTCGCCGAGGTGGAAGAGCTGGTCGAGCCCGGGGAGATCGAGCCGGACGCGGTGCATCTGCCGGGGATCTTCGTGCAGCGGGTGGTGGCCCTGACGCCGGAGCAGGCCGCCGACAAGAAGATCGAGCAGCGGACGGTGAGCAGCTGATGGCCTGGACACGCGAGGAGATGGCCGCGCGGGCGGCGCGCGAGCTGCCGGACGGCAGCTACGTCAATCTGGGGATCGGCCTGCCGACGCTGATCCCGAACTACCTCCCCGAAGGCGTCGAGGTCATCCTGGAGTCGGAGAACGGCATCCTGGGCACCGGCCCGTACCCCGCCGAGGACGCCGTCGACCCGGACCTCATCAACGCGGGCAAGGAGACGGTGACGGTCCTGCCGGGCGCCTCCTTCTTCGACTCGGCGCTGTCCTTCGGGATGATCCGGGGCGGGCACATCGACGTCGCCGTGCTGGGCGCGATGCAGGTGTCCGAGAAGGGCGACCTCGCCAACTGGGCGATCCCCGGCAAGCTGGTCACGGGGATCGGCGGCGCGATGGACCTCGTGCACGGGGCGCGGACGGTGATCGTCGTCATGACGCACACCGCGAAGGACGGCTCGCCGAAGATCCTCGCCGAGTGCGCGCTGCCGCTGACCGGCAAGGGGTGCGTGAACCGGATCATCACCGACCTCGGTGTCCTGGAGGTCACGGCCGAGGGGCTGGTGCTGACCGAGACGGCCCCCGGTGTCCCGGTCGACGAAGTGATCGCCAAGACCGATGCCAAGCTGACCGTCGCGGAGGACCTGCTGTGAAGGACGTCTACATCGTCGACGCCGTCCGGACCCCGATCGGGCGCTACAACGGCGGCCTCTCCGGAGTCCGCCCGGACGACCTCGCCGCGCACGCGATCCGTGAACTGATCGCCCGCACCCCGGACCTGGACCCGGCGAAGGTCGAGGACGTGTACTTCGGCAACGCCAACGGCGCGGGCGAGGAGAACCGCAACGTCGGCCGGATGGCCGCGCTCCTGGCGGGGCTGCCGACCTCCGTCCCCGGGGTGAGCGTCAACCGGCTGTGCGCGTCCGGACTTGAGGCGGTGATCCAGGCGGCCCGCGCGATCGCCGTCGGGGACGCCTCCGTCGTCGTCGCGGGCGGGGTCGAGTCCATGACCCGCGCGCCCTATGTCCTGCCGAAGAACGACAAGCCGTTCCCCGCCGGGCACACCGAGCTGTACTCGACGACCCTGGGCTGGCGGATGACCAACCCGAAGATGGACCCGCAGTGGACCATCCCGCTGGGCGAGTCCGCCGAGCTGATCGCCGACAAGCACAAGATCAGCCGTGAGCAGCAGGACGAGTTCGCGCTGGCCTCGCACCAGAAGGCCGCCCAGGCCCAGCGACAGGGCCTGTTCGACGCCGAGTTGGCCCCGGTGTCCATCCCGCAGCGCAAGGGCGACCCGGTCGTCTTCGGCGCCGACGAGTGCGTACGCCCCGACGCCTCCCTAGCCGCCATGGCCAGGCTGAAGCCGTCGTTCCGCGCCGAGGGCGGGACCGTCACGGCGGGCAACGCCTCGCCCCTCAACGACGGGGCGGCGGCGCTGCTGCTCACCGACGAGGAGGGACTGCGGGCGACCGGCAAGGAGCCCCTCGCGCGGGTCTCGGCGACCGGGGTCTCCGCGATCGACCCGCACTACTTCGGGCTCGCCCCCGTGGAAGCGGTGCACCGCGCGCTCGCCAAGGCCGGCAAGGGCTTCGGGGACCTGTCGGTGCTGGAGCTGAACGAGGCGTTCGCCGCCCAGGTGCTGGGCTGTGTCGCCGAGTGGCCCGAGTTCGACCCGGCGGTCCTCAACCCCCAGGGCGGCGCCATCGCGCTGGGCCACCCCCTCGGCGCCTCCGGAGCCCGCCTCGCCGGGACCGTCGCCCACCAGCTCGCCCGCAAGGGCACCGGCGTCGGCGTCGCCACCCTCTGCATCGGCGTCGGCCAGGGCCTCGCCCTCGTACTCGAACGGTAAGGACCATGACTCTCACCCAGCACGACATCGACGCCGAGATCGCCGCCGAGCACGCCGCGTACGAGAAACGCGTCGCCGACGGCGCGCCCGTGGAACACCACCCGCGCCGCGACTACGCCCCCTACCGCTCCTCGGTCCTGCGCCACCCCCAGCAGCCCCTGGTCGCGATAGACACCAGCAAGGACCCCGAGCTGGTCGAGCTGGCCTCCCCCGCGTTCGGGGAGCGGGACATCACCGAGATCGACAACGACCTCACCCGGCAGCACAACGGGGAGCCCATAGGGGAGCGGATCACCGTGTCGGGGCGGCTGCTCGACCGCGACGGGCGGGCGCTGCGCGGCCAGCTGGTCGAGATCTGGCAGGCCAACTCGGCGGGCCGGTACGCGCACCAGCGCGAGCAGCACGACGCGCCGCTGGACCCGAACTTCACCGGCGTGGGCCGCACCCTCACCGACGACAGCGGGTTCTACAGCTTCACGACCGTCCAGCCGGGCCCCTACCCCTGGCGGCAGCACCTCAACGCGTGGCGGCCGGCGCACATCCACTTCTCGCTGTTCGGCTCGGCGTTCACGCAGCGGCTGATCACGCAGATGTACTTCCCGAGCGACCCGCTGTTCCCCTACGACCCGATCATCCAGTCGGTCACCGACGACGCGGCCCGCCAGCGGCTGGTGGCGACGTACGACCACAGCCTGTCGGTCCCGGAGTTCTCGATGGGCTACCACTGGGACATCGTGCTCGACGGCCCGCGGGCCACCTGGATGGAAGAGGGGCGCTGAACCATGACGAAGATCGACACGAGCCGCCCGGAGACCGTGCTGCCGACCCCGTCGCACACGGTGGGCCCGTTCTACGGCCACGCGCTGCCCTTCCCCGGCGGCGGCGACATCGCGCCCCTGGGCCACCCGGACACGGTGACGCTCCAGGGATACGTGTACGACGGCCAGGGCGATCCGCTGCCGGACGCGTTCCTGGAGCTGTGGGGCGCCGACCCGGAGGGCAACCTCCCCCAGGTCGACGGCTCGATGCGGCGCGACCCCGCGAGCGGCGGGTTCCTCGGCCGCAACGGCGTGGAGTTCACCGGCTGGGGCCGCGTCCAGACCGACACCAACGGGCACTGGACGGCGCGTACGCTGCGGCCCGGCGCGCGCGGGGCGAGTGCGCCGTACCTGAGCGTGTGCGTGTTCGCGCGCGGGCTGCTGACGCACCTGTACACGCGGATCTACCTCCCGGGCGACGAGTCCGCGCACACCGCCGACCCGCTGCTGGCCGGGCTGGCCCCCGACCGCCGGGCGACCCTGATCGCGACCGAGGCGACGGGCGGCTACCGCTTCGACGTACGGTTGCAGGGCGAGGGCGAGACGGTCTTCCTGGAGTTCCAGTGACGCGTCCGGGGACGGGGTCCGGGGCGGGGGCCGACGGCGGCATCGGCGGGACTGGCAGAGCCGACGGCATCGGCGGAGCCGGTGAGGCGGCCGACGCCGACGCGGGCATCGCCCCCGGCGCCGGCCCCCTCGGCAGCGCCGACACCGGCACCCCCCTCGCCGCCCCCGACTCCAGCCTCCTCGCCCCCGGCTGGACCGCCTCCCCCGTCGCCGAGGCGACCAGCGACCGCGCCTACCTCCGGGCCCTTCTCGACGCCGAGGCCGCCCTGACCCGTGTGCAGGCCGCGCGGGGGCTGGCTCCCCGGGCGGCGGCGACGGCTGTCACCGAGGCCGCCGACCCCGCCCGCTTCGATGTCCGCTCCCTCGCCGAGCGGGCCCGCGCGGGCGGCAACCCGGTGATCCCGCTGGTCGCGGACCTCACCGAGGCGGTCGGCGCGGAGCACGGCCCGTACGTCCACCGGGGCGCGACCAGCCAGGACATCATGGACACGGCGACGATGCTGGTCGCGGCCCGCGCCCTCGACCTGATCCTGGCCGACCTCGACCGCGCCCAGCGGACGCTCGCGACGCTGGCCGCCGCCCACCGCGACACCCCCCTGCCCGCCCGCACCCTCACCCAGCACGCCGTCCCCACCACCTTCGGCCTCAAGGCGGCCGGCTGGCGCTCCCTCCTCCTCGACGCCCGCGACCGCCTCCAGACCGTACGCCACTCCCTCCCGGCCCAACTCGGCGGCGCGGCAGGGACGTTGGCGGCGTTCGGGGCGTACGGCGCGGCGGACGCGACGGCGCTGCCGGCGGCGTACGCGGCCGAACTCGGCCTCAAAGCGCCGGAGTTGCCGTGGCATACGCTGCGCACGCCGGTCGCGGAGCTGGCCGGGGCGCTGGCGCTCACGGCGGGGGCGCTCGGCAAACCGGCCCTCGACGTGCTGACGCTGGCGCGCACGGAGATCGGGGAGCTGGCGGAGGGCAGCGGCGGCGGCTCCTCGGCGATGCCGCACAAGGCGAACCCCGTGCGCTCCACCCTGATCGTCGCCGCCGCCCGCCGCGCGCCGCAGCTCGCGGCCACGCTGTACGGGGCGCTGCTCGCGGAGGACGAGCGGCCGGCCGGGGCGTGGCACGCCGAGTGGGAGCCGCTGCGTGATCTGCTGCGGCTGGTCGGCGGGGCCGCGCGGGACGCCGTGGAGCTCTTCGCGGGGCTGCGGGTCCGGCCGGAGGTGATGCGTCAACACCTCGATCTCACCCACGGGTTGATCGTCTCGGAGCGGCTGTCGGCCGAGCTGGCGGTGGTGCTCGGGCGGGCGCGGGCCAAGGAACTGCTGACCTCGCTCGCGGGGCGGACGTACACGGAGGGCCGGTCGCTGGCCGAACTCCTCGCCGCCGAGCCCGAGTTGAAGGACATCGACCTCGACGACCTCGTCGACCCGACCCGTTACACCGGCTACGCCGGTGTCCTCACCGACCGTGCGCTGGAGCGACGTTGACCGAGAAGCTGATCGACTGCCGTATCGAGGGCTCGCCTTCCGCGCCCGCGCTGCTGCTCGGGCCCTCGCTGGGGACGTCGTCCGGGTTGTGGGACGAGGTCGCGCCGGAGCTGTCCGTCACGCACCGGGTGGTGCGGTGGGAGCTGCCGGGGCACGGCGGGAGCGCGCCCGGTCTCATCCAAGCGGGCGCCACCGTCAGCGACTTGGCGTCCCTGGTGATCCAGCTCGCCGACTCCCTCGGCATCGAGCGGTTCGCGTACGCCGGGGTGTCGCTCGGCGGGGCCGTCGGGATGCAGCTAGCCGTCGATCATCCCGAGCGGGTCGAGTCGCTGGCGGTGATCTGTTCGTCGGCGCACTTCAACGGGGCGAAGCCGTGGGAGGAGCGGGCCGAGCGGGTCCGGCGCGAGGGTGTCGACTGGCTGATCGGTAGCGCCAACTCCCGTTGGTTCGCCGGGGACTTCACCGTCCCCGCGCTGCTGCGCGACCAGGCCGAGACAGATCCGGAGGCGTACGCCGCCTGCTGTGACGCCCTCGCCGCCTACGATCTGCGCGACCGGCTCGGTGAGATCCGCGCGCGTACGCTGCTGATCGCCGGGCGGCAGGATCCGGCGACGCCGCCCGCGCATCTGCGGGAGATCGCCGACGCCGTGCCCTCCGCCGCGCTGACCGAGTTGCCGGGGGCCTCGCATCTGGCGCCCGCGCAGTGCCCGCGCGCCGTGCTGACCGCGCTGCGCGCGCATCTCGGGGGCGGCGCGACGCAGGGCATGGCCGTACGCCGCGAGGTCCTGGGCGACGCCCACGTGGACCGCGCCCAAGCTCGCCAGTCCCCGTTCACCGCCCGGTTCCAGGACTTCATCTCCCGCTACGCCTGGGGCGAGATCTGGACCGACCCGACCCTGTCCCGCCGTGAGCGCAGCCTCATCACGCTGACGGCGCTGATCGCCCACGGCCACTACGACGAGCTGGCCATGCACATCCGCGCGGCCCGCCGCAACGGCCTCTCCCCGGAGGAGATCGGAGCGGTCCTCCTCCAGTCGGCGGTGTACTGCGGAGTCCCCGCGGCAAATTCAGCGTTCGCCGTGGCCCAGCGGGTGCTGGAGGAGGAAGAGGGGGCTGATCGAGGGAGTTAGGCGGGGGGCGGGGCTGTCACCGGCGCCGCCCCGGAGACATGCCCGACGGCGTCCCGCGAGAGCCGAGGCGGCCGTCCCGACGCGAGCCCGCCGCACAGCCGACGCCACCGTCAGCCCCCGCGCCCGCCGCACAGCCCGGCGCACACCGCACAGCCGACACCGCCGTCACGACACGAGCCCGCCACGCAGACCGACGCGCACCGCAAAGCCGACGCCGCCGTCACGCCCCGCACCCGCCGCACAGCCCGGCGCACGCCGTAAAGCCGACACCGCCGTCAAAGCCCCGCGCCCGCACACACCCCGCCGCACACCGCAAACCCGCCCCCTACCCCAACCCCTCCAACGCCCTCTCCCCCATCCCCACCAACCCATCCGCCCCACACGCCCGCGCCAGATCCAACCCCCGCCGCAGCTCCACCGCCGACCGTGCCAGCACCCCATGCTCGATCCGCGCCGCCGCATGCTCGTACTGGCAAGGCGAAGCCTCCAGGTACGTCGCCGCCTGCGCCGCCAGGCGTACCGCTCGCGGGCCCGTCTCCAGCGCCGCCGCGCACCGCAGCGCCTCGCCGATCGCCGTGTCCGTGCCGAGGCGTTCGGCGCGGCGGCGGAGGTCCAGGGCCAACTGGGCCGCGCGAGCGGGGTCTTCGGTCGACAGGGCGCGGGCCAGGTCGGCGGCCCAGGGGACGAGGACCGGGTTCGAATGGCCTCTCGCCGCCGCGGCCTTCTCGGCCTCCTCCAGCTCGTTGACGCCCTCCGCGGTGCGGCCCACCGCGAGCAGCAGGCGGCCCCGGACGGAGCGCGGGTCGGGGAGGACGATCGTCGAGGGGTAGGGCGGCGTGAAGTCGTACTGCTCGGCCATGCTCCAGGCCTCGTCGACATGGCCGCGGGCCAGCAGGACGTCGACCAGGTTGCAGATCGCCGACCAGTACAACGGCAGCCCCCGACCCACCCGTTCGGCGAGCCGCAGCGATTCACGCAGGGACTCCTCCGCCTCGCGCAGCCGCCCCCGGCGGCGCAGCCCGAGGCCCAAGTAGGCGTGGGCCAGGGAGAGATGGCCGCCGCTCCAGCCGGCGGAGGTGTAGGCGCGCAGGGCCTCGTTGAAGAGGGCGTCCGCGCGGTCGAGGCGGTCGGTGTAGGCGTAGGCCGACGCCAGCATCATCGGCAGTTCGAGACCCCATTCGGGGTCGGTCCACCCGAGGCCGTGCGCGAGGCTGCCGTTGACCAGGGAGCGGTCGCACAGCTCGGCGACCTCCTCGGCGTTCTCACCCCGGCACATCGCGTCAAAGCCGCGCAGGATGAGCAGCGCGCGCTCGCTGTTGTCGCGTCCCGTGCAGGTCGCGGCGAGGGCGGCGAGCTGCTCGGAGCGCCCGGGCGCAGCGGCCTCGCCGGGGTACAGCCCCTCCCACATGAACTGCACGGCCGTCAGCCGCATCCGCGCGGGCCCCGGTTCGTGCCGCAGCGCCTCGGTCTGGACGGTGCGGACGGCCTCGTCCAGCTCGTTGTTGTGCAGCAGGGCCTGGGAGAGGCGGTGGACGGCGTCGACGCGCAGGGTGCCGTCGAGTCCCGGCAGGGCGAGGGCGGCGCGCAGGTGGGCGATGGTCTGGGCGGGCGAGGTGAGGAGGCCCGCGCTGCCGAGCTCGTACAGGACGTGCGCGTGGATCTCCTGGGTGGGCGGCTCCTCCAGGGCACGTTCCAGGCAGCGGCGGGCCGCGTCGGGGGCGCCGACGGCGAGGTGGGCCGCCGCCGCCTCGCGCAGCTGCTCGACCAGGTCGGGGTCGCCCTCGGGGTGGACCTGGAGGAGGTGCCGGGAGGCGGCGGCGATGCCCCGGCCCGCGCCGAGGACGACCTTGGCGGCCACGCCGTGCATCGCGCCGCGCAGGAAGTCGGGGATGTTGCTGTAGACGGCGGTGGCGATCAGCGGGTGCACGAAGACGAGTTCGCCGTCGTCCTCGGGGCCCGGCGAGGTGAGGATGCGGGCCGAGCGCAGGACCTCGACGCAGGCCAGGGCCTGGTCGCGGCCGAGTCCCGCCATGCCGGCGGCCTGGTCTATGGAGATGCCGGTGCCGAGGATGGCGGCGGCCCACGCGAACCGGGTGGCCTCGATGCCGAGCCCTTCGAGGTGGGCGAGGAAGCCGTTGTCGCGGGCGGTCTTGTTGATGGTGCGCAGTTCGGCGGCGGTCGTCTCGGTCGGCGCGAGCTCGCGGTCGCCGACCTTGGCGAGGAGTTCGACGGTGTAGTAGGGGTTGCCGCCGGTGACGGCCCACACCTCGCGGCAGAACGGGGCGTCCGCGTGCGCGCCGAGCGTGGCCCGGGTGAGTTCGGCGACGGAGTCCGGGGAGAGCGCTTTGAGGGCGTGCACGGACTCCCCGGCGACGGCGTCGACGACCGCGAGATGGCGGACGCCCTCCTCGTCGGACTCGCCGGGCCGGTGGGCGACGACGAGGAGCACGGACAGATCCGCGAGCCGTTCGGCGAACGCGGCCAGCCAGCGCAGGGTCTCCTGGTCGGCCCAGTGCGCGTCGTCGACCAGCAGCACCAGCGGGAAGTCCCGCACGGCGATCCGGCGTACGGCGGCGACCAGGCCGTCGCACACGCCCTGCGGGTCGGCGGGCTGCGGCGCGGGCTCGGCGATGCCGAGGGCGGGTCCGGCGATGTCGTACCAGTCGCCGAGGTACTCGCGGGCCTCCTCCTCCAGCAGCGACAGCAGGGCGGGCTGGAGGAGCTGGCGGACGACGTGGAAGGGGACCGAGCGCAGGGTCTCGCCGGCGCGGGCCGACCAGACCGTGCATTTCCCGGCCTCCGCGATACGGCGGGTCTCGGCCAGCAGCGCGGTCTTCCCGAGCCCCGCCTCGCCCTTGAGGACGAGGAGCCGGCCCGTGGACGCGCGGCCCGTGCGCAGTTCCTCGACCGCGCGTGTGATGGTCGCGAGCTCCGCCTCGCGCTCCCGCAGGGCAGCCGAGGGAGCCGCCGCCGGCCGTACCTCCGTCATCCCGCCACCTCCCCAAGTCGCCCGAACGACGTACAAACCTTGAGCGTAGCGGGCCGCGGGCGCTGAGGCGGCACGGACCGGCCAGGTGTTGCCCGCCCGGGTGACGGCGCGCGGGCGGGCCGGGCACGTGCGGCCTGCGCAGGGCGGCCGCAAGTGTCAACGCCCGTAGCCCGGCGGCGGATTGACGGTGCAATTGACAGCGAAATCGCGCCATGCCCGGGGCATACCCGAGCGGCCTCGCGCCCCCGCGCGGACTCCTCTCATCCGCCTTTCACCGACGCCTCATACGGTGGGACCATGACGCAGGTGACTCCTCCTCCCGGCTGGTACCCCGACCCGGGACAGACAAGCGACGGCCCTCCCACCGAACGGTGGTGGGACGGCGACACATGGACGGAGCGGATCCGGGCGGCCGGGGGCACACAGACTCCGACGCCGGCGACGGAACCGACGCCCATCGATACGACGCCGGCGACGGACCCGGCGCCAAGCGCGGAAGCGCCCCCTTCCGACGCCGCTCCCGCCGAGACCGTACGACTGGACAAGACGCCCGGCGCGGAAACGGCGCCCCTCCCTCCGGTTCCTCACGGCTCCCCCGACTCCGGGTTCCCGGCACCGGAGACGCTGGCGAGCCCTGTTCAAGGCGCGGCACCCGTTCAAGGCGCGGCGCCCGTTCAAGGCGTCGGTCAAGGCGTGGACCCCTACCCCTCGTACCCCGTCCAGCCCCCGCCCGGCGAATCCCGGCTGGGGCTGCGGATGGGGATAGCCATCGCGGTGGCCGCCGCGGTGCTCGTGAGCATCGGCGTCGGCGTCTACGCGCTCGGCAAGAGCGACAGCGGCACCACCGGTACGGCTCAGGGACCGGGCGGACAGGGCGGGCCGTTCGGCAATGGCGGCAATGGGGGCAATGGCGGCAGCGATGGTTCCGGCGGTTCCGGTGGTTCCGGTGGGGCAACCCCCAGCCCCCAGGAGTCCGAGGCCCCGAAGCTCAAGAGCGGTTCCGTCACCGACGCGCTGAACGGGATCAGCATCCCGATCCCGGCCGGCTGGACGGGCCAGCAGATCACGATCGGCGCGCAGATCTCGTCCGACTCTTCTTACCCCTGCCCCGGTGACACCACGAAGTCGTGCACCAAGGGCGGTGTCTACTCGGCGCCGGCCGAGTACCTGAAGACGAACGGGGCGACGGCGGAGGCGGTCGCGAAGGCGGACATCTCCGCGAACGCCGAAGAGTCCTACGGCGGCGACTCGTACGGCGAGATCAGCTCGCACGAGGTGCTGGCCTCGCAGGCGGTGACGGTCGCCGGACAGAAGGGGTACCTGGTCCGCTGGAAGGCGGTGACCAGCAAGGGCGAGGACGGGATCGTGGAGTCGCTGGCGTTCCCGGCGCCCGCGGACACCAAGCGGTTCGTGGTGCTGCGGTTCGGGATCGACGCCGATCAGAAAGCGACCGTGATCGACCAGATCACGACCGGGATCAAGGTGGACACCAGCGGTGGCACCGGTCGTACGATCTGAGCGGTGTGCAGATCAGCCGGGTGGAGCGCCCCTCCGCTCAAGGGGCACCCCACCCGGCCGGGGGGTGGCGCCGCCCCCGTCCCCACGGTGCGGCGCTCGCAGGCCGGCGTCCAGTCATCCCTCGGACGGCGGCCTGGGTCTGGTTGTACCTGATCTAGGTAAGGCCGAGGGCCGGCAGCACGGCCGCCTCCACGAACCTGAGCAGGTAGTCGGCGTCCGCCTCCTTGCCCTCCAGGACCGGGCGGACCCGCAGCACACCGTAGAGCTGGATGGGCACGAACTCCAGCGCGGGGTGGCCGGCCTGGATCTCGCCGCGCTCGACACCGCGCCGCAGGATCTCCCGGACCGCCTCGACCTCGGGTTCGACCAGGGCCTCGCGCAGCGCCTGGCGCAGGGCGGGGTCCTGCATGACCGCGTGGCCGAGGGCCTGCATGAGGACGGTGTCCTTGCCCGCCCAGTGCGCCCCGGCCGAGGCCGCCGCGCGCAGGTCGCCGGCGAGCGAGCCGGTGTCGACGCCGGCGAAGCGGACCTCGCGGCAGGAGCGCAGGGCCGCCGCGACGAACTGCGGCTTGGTCTTCCACTGCCGGTAGAGCGTGGACTTGCTGCACCGGGTGCTGGCCGCGACCCCGTCCATCGTGACGGCGTCGTACCCGCTCTCCCGGATCTGTTCCAGGACGGCGTCGAAGAACTCCTGCTCGCGCTCGGGCGTGATCTTGGAGCGGCGCGAGGCGGCGACCGAGTCGGGTCCCTCCGCGGCCTGCGACGTCATCGGGGTCTCTCCTTGTACGGGCCTGTTAACGGATTCACCGGTTCGGCGGTTCCATTCCCGGATCAAATGTGGCGAACGTCAATCGATACTGAAGTGTACCGGTACTCGATCGTATCGGTACACTGGCGTATCGGTACGACATCGTACCGATAGTGCACCACCGTGAACGAAGAGGCCTGGGGATGAATGCCCGCACCGCGCCCGGAGCAGAGACGGGGGCCGGCGCCACAGCGGCGCGGCCCCCGATAGTCCGTGAGCTGCTGCTCGTCGCAGGGCTCTTCCTCGTGTACAAGTTCGGCCGCCAGCTGGCCACGGGGCACACCGCCGAGGCCTTCCGCAACGCGGGCCGCGTCTGGGACTTCGAACGCTGGGCCCGCCTCCCCTCCGAGGTCTCGCTCCAGCATCTGCTGCTGCACGGCGACGCGCTGGTCAAGGCCGCCAACACCTATTACGCGACCGTCCACTTCCCGGCGACGCTGGCCTTCCTGGTCTGGCTCTATCTGCGCCGCCCCGCGCACTACGTGTGGGCCCGCCGCGTGCTCGCCGCCGTCACGGCCGCCGCCCTCGCCGGACACCTCCTCTTCCCGCTGGCCCCGCCCCGGATGCTGGCCGCGACCGGGCTCGTCGACACCGCGCGCGTCTACGGCCCCTCCGTCTACGGCCCGCCCTCGACCGACCACCTCTCCAACCAGTTCGCGGCGATGCCGTCGCTGCACTTCGGCTGGGCGCTGATGGTCGCGATCGGCCTCATCGCCGCGACCCGCTCCCGCCGGCGCTGGCTGTGGCTGCTGCATCCCGCACTGACACTGCTGGTCATCGTCGGCACCGCGAACCACTACTGGCTCGACGCGATCGCCGCGGGCGCGCTGCTGGGGCTCGCGCTGGCGGTCGTGCGGATGCCGCGGGTGGGGGCGGGGACGACGCGGGTGGTGCGGTCCTCTGTGCCGGCCGGGGTGGCTGGGTCGGCTGCGTCGGCTGAGGAGGCCGGGTCTGCTGTGCCGGCTGCGTCGGCCGGGTCGGCTGCGTCGGCTGAGGGGAAGCCGCTCGCCGGGGCGGGGGCGGTCCGATGAACGCCACTGCCGTCGCCGTCGTCCTCTCCCTCTTCTCCGCCGTCGCGTACGCCGCCGCGGCCGTCGCGCAGGAGCGGCTGGCCTCGCGGTCCTCCGGGGCCGGGGTGCTGCGGCTGCTGCGGCGGGCGGCGTGGTGGGGATCGGTGCTGCTGAACGGGGCCGGGGCGCTGCTGCATGTGGTGTCGCTGCGGTACGGGCCGCTGACCGTGGTGCAGCCGCTGGGGGCGCTGACGCTGGTGGCGGCCGTGCCGCTGGGGGCCAAGGTCGCCGGGCGGCGGGTCTCCCCGGGTGAGTGGCGCGGCACGGCCTACACGCTCGCCGGGCTCGCGGCGATCCTGGCGGCGGCTTCGGGGCCGGCTCCGGAGAGCGGGCTCGGGATGGCGCAGGCGCTGGCCGTGGCGGGGACGACGATCGCCCTCATCGGGGTACTGGCCAGGCCCGGCGCCCGCCCCGGGCTGCGGCACGGCGCGGCGTCCGGGATCGCGTCGGGGGTGGCGTCGGCGCTGACACAGACGGTGACCGTCGCGATCGCGGATCACACCGGGGCGGACTCCGGGCTCCAGATCACCATGGTCGCGCTGCTGGTCGCGGCGTTCGCGGCGGCGGGGCTGCTGCTGTCGCAGACCGCGTACCGGGGCGGTCTCGGGGCACCGCTGGCGATGGTCACCCTGTCGAACCCGGTGGCGGCGGCGGCCATCGGCCTGACACTGCTCGGGGAACGGCTCCAGGGCGGGGCGGCGGGGATCCTGCTCGCGCTGGCGGGGGCGGGGCTGGCGTCCTGGGGGGTGGTGCTGTTGTCGAAGGCGGTGCCGGAGGTCGAGTTGGCGCGGGGGGTTGAAGGGTCCAACGCGGAGGAGTCTGCCGGAGTTCCCGGGGCGTCCGCCGGGGTTCCTGGGGCAGCTTCCGGAGTTCCCGGGGCGCTCGCCGGAGTTCCCGGGGCGCCTGCCGGGGTTCGCGAGGCGCCCGCTGGAGTTCCCGGGGCGCTCGCCGGGGTTTCTGGGGCGCTCGCCGGAGTTCCCGAGGTGCCCGCCGGAATTCGCGAGACGCCTGCCGGAGTTCCCGAGGCGCCCGCCGAATCCGCGCCGGCCGCCAAGCCCTACGCGGAGGCCGGCGAGTCGTATGCGTCGGCCGCCGAGTCGTACGACGACGAGCACCCCGTCGCCGCCGTTCTCGCCCTGCGCCCGGAGTCGGCGTCCGCGGAACCCGCGCTGCTTCCCCGGCCGGCGGCTGGGCCGGAGCGGTTGACGGCGCGGTGAACGGCTGGAGGGGGGACGAGGTTTCGCCGGACCTCGCCCCCCTCCGCAACTCCCTTTCGGGGCGTGCCGTTTACTCGGTGACGATCGCCGGGTCGCTCACGCCCGGTCGGCCGTTCTCCACGTGGCCCGCGAACCTCCGCAGGAACGCCGACCCCTGCTCGGTGACCGTGAGGTCGTACCAGCGGTGGCCCCGGTTGAGGTCGACCGTCCGCTTGATGACCGCGCGCGGCTTGACCTTCACCGTGGTGGTGCGTGCGCGGTAGGCGTCCGCGACCTTCAACTCCACCGTCTTCGTGCCCTTGTTGGTGAACGTCAGCTCCACATGGTCGCCGACGTGCCGGGCCACGACCTCCGCTCCCGCCTCCGCCGCCGCCCCCTTGAAGGCGCGGAGGAAACCGCCCGGACCGTGCACCGTGAGGTCGTACGCACCGCTCGCGAAGGTGTCCGAGAGCTTCCTGCCGGCCTCGGTGGTGTACGTGCGGACGTCGCCGCCCGGGGTCGTCACCAGGAACGCGCCGCCCGCCTTCGTGCCGGTCGCGAAGGTCAGCGAGAGGGCGCCGGCGGTGACCGAACCGTCCACGCTGGGCGCGTACTTGAGGGGGCGGGTCGGGCGGTGGCCGCGCTCCTGCCGGGGCAGGGAGGGGTGGGCCGGCGGGGTGGGGACGTAGTCGGGGTGGCGCTTGTCGTCCAGGGGCTTGTAGTGGTCCGTGGCCGGGAGCGGCACCGGCTTCGCGTCCTTGCGGGAGAAGTCGAACGCCGACGTGAGGTCGCCGCAGACCGCACGCCGCCAGGGGGAGATGTTGGGCTCGTGGACGCCGAAGCGGCGCTCCATGAAGCGGATGACCGAGGTGTGGTCGAAGGTCTCGGAGCAGACGTAACCGCCCTTGCTCCAGGGGGAGATGACGAGCATCGGGACGCGCTGGCCGAGTCCGTAGGGGCCGGCGACGTGGCCGGCCGCGTCGCCGCCGAACAGGTCGGGGCCGGTCTCGACGGTCGAGCGGCCCGCCTGCGGGAAGACCGGCAGGACGTGGTCGAAGAAGCCGTCGTTCTCGTCGTAGGTGATGAACAGGGCCGTCTTCGCCCACACCTCGGGGTTGGAGGTGAGCGCGTCGAGGACCTGGGAGAGGTACCAAGCGCCGTAGTTCGCGGGCCAGTTGGGGTGCTCGGTGAAGGCCTCGGGGGCGGCGATCCAGGAGATCTGCGGGAGCTTGTCCGCCTTGACGTCCTTCTTCAGCCGGTCGAAGTAGCTCTCGCCGTGCTTGGCGTCGGTGCCGGTGCGGGCCTTCTCGTACAGGGCGTCGCCGGGCTTGGCGTTCTGGTACTGGGTGAAGTAAAGGAGCGAGTTGTCACCGTAGTTGCCCCGGTAGGCGTCCTGGATCCAGCCCCAGCCGCCCGCCTTGTCGAGGCCGTCGCCGACGTCCTGGTAGATCTTCCAGGACACGCCCGCCTTCTCCAGCCGCTCCGGGTACGTCGTCCAGGAGTAGCCGGCCTCGTCGTTGCCGAGGACCGGGCCGCCGCCCTTGCCGTCGTTGCCCGTGTAACCCGTCCACAGGTAGTAGCGGTTGGGGTCCGTCGAGCCGATGAACGAGCAGTGGTAGGAGTCGCAGACGGTGAAGGCGTCGGCGAGCGCGTAGTGGAACGGGATGTCGCCGCGCTCCAGGTACGCCATCGTCGTGGACCCCTTCGAGGGAACCCACTTGTCGTACTTGCCGCCGTTGAACGCCTCGTGGCCGTCGTTCCAGCCGTGCGGCAGGTCCTGGACGAACGCCAGGCCCAGGTCGTCGTGGTCGGGGCGGAACGGCAGCAGGTCCTTCGTTCCGTCGGACTGGTACCAGACGGGCTTGCCGTCCTGCCGGGTGGTGACCGGACGCGGGTCGCCGAAGCCGCGTACGCCTCTCATCCGCCCGAAGTAGTGGTCGAAGGAGCGGTTCTCCTGCATGAGGACGACGATGTGCTCGACGTCCTCGATCGACCCGGTGCGGTGGTTCGCGGGCAGTTCCGCGGCGCGCGCGATGCTGCCGGAGAGCGCGGTGAACGCCGTGGTGGCGCCCGCCAGCTGAAGGAAGCTGCGCCGGTTGACTTCGGACATGGGGGACCTCTCGACCTGGGCGTTGCCGCCCTGCCGGTTCATGACGGGACGTTCGCGCAAGGAGTGTTCCAGGACCGTCCAACGAGGGGGAAGGGTCGGATGGCACGCATGTGAAGCTCCCTGGTACGCACGGGGAAGGGCGGGTCGGGGGAGGGTAAGAGGGGGGTGGACGGGAGGTTAATTCGACTGCCTCGAACGGGGGTTCGTGGTGCGGGCGGGGTCCACGTCGAGCAGGGCGGCGAGTCTTGCCGTCTGCCGGCGGACGGACTCGGCGTCGCGGGGGCGGGTCGCGCGGTAGGCGGCGAGGCGGCGGGTCAGTTCGTCCTGGCGGGTGGCGGGGTCGTCGCACCAGAGCTGGAAGAGGCCGCCGGAGGGGAGGACGATGACTGAGCCGAGGGTGAGGTCGGGGTGCTGGTAGGTGGAGGGGGGGAGGGGGAGTCGGTGGATGCCGGTCGTTCGGGCGTCGCTCTTGTGGACGCTGCTCTCTTGGACGCTGCTCTCTTGGACGTCGCTCTTGGGGATGCCGGTCGTTTTTGTCGGCGTGTGTCCCGCGAGCCGGCGGCGCCCGAGCCAGCGGGCCGCCTCCTCGGCGAAGGCGCGGCGGGCGCGGTCGGCGGCGTCGGCCAGGGTGGGCAGGCAGCTGGGGGCCGCGTCGAGGGCGCGGCTCAGGGCGGGGTCGGGGGCGCCTCGGTGGGGGCGGGTGCAGACGAGGTGCCGGCCGTCGCGGGTACGCAGCACCCAGGCGGGGAGGTAGACGGCGTCCCAGGCCAGGGCTTTGGGGTCGGCTACGCCGGGTTCGGTGAGGGCGGCGACGGAGGCGGGGTGGAAGGGGTCGGGGGACAGGAGGGGTGGGGTGTTTTTGAGGTGGGGGTTCTCTGGGTGGGGGTTCTCTGGGCGGGGGTTCTCTAGGTGGGGGTTCTCTGGGCGGGGGGCGCTTTCGGGGAGCGGCGTTCCTTCGGAGAGGAGCGTGCGCGCCAGGAGGGGGGCGCCTTCGGAGAGAAGCGTGCCGTCGGGGAGGGGGGTTCCTTCGGGGAAGGGAGTTCCCTCGGGAAGGGGGGTTCCGGTCCACGCGTCGAAGTGCACGGTCCTGCGGTCGTCGGCGGTGACCGTGTACTTCCGGCCCGCCTCCCGGGAACGTTCGCCGAGTTCCGTGAGCCTCAAGTGGCCGTCGGTTTCGGTGAGATGGCCGATGGCGCGGAGGTGGGCGAGGGCCTGGCGGGTGAGGGCCGGTTCGAGGGCGAAGAAGGCCGCGAGACCGTCGGCGGTGGTGAGACCGGCTTCGGCGATGCCCCGGACCAGGTAGCGGTCGATGAGCTGGTAGGGCTCGGCGGCGGTGACCTCGGCCTGGACCTCGACCCGCCAGACGGGGAGGAGGAGCAGGTGGGCGGATTCGGGGGCGACGCCGAGTTGAAAGACGGCGTGCTCGACGGCTTGGGCGGGCGAGAAGCCTAAGGGGTCGCTGTTTCGGGGGCGGGGGATCATGGGGCGGGGCTTTCTTTGGACAGGGGCTCTTTGAGCGGGGCTGGGTGGGCGGGGGTTGCTGTGTACGAGGGTGAGGGTGGGTGTGGATCAGGGGCGGGCGGGGCTGGGGTGAGCCAGGGCGACCGGGGTCAAGGCGGCCAGGGCTGGGGGGCTGGACGATCGGGGCTGGGCTGGGCTGAGCCGAGGCGACCGGGCCGGAGCGACCAGGTCCGAATGCCAAGACGGCCAAGGCCTGGGGACGAAACGGCCAAGGCCGGGAGGCCAAGGCCGGGAGGCCAAGGCCGGGAGGCCAAGGCCGGGAGGCCAAGGCCGGGAGGCCAAGGCCGGGAGGCCAAGGCCCACCGGGACCGGACCGAACCAAGGCGACCAGGCCGGAGCGACCAGGCCCGGATACCAAGACAGCCAAGGCCGGGGGCCGAAACGGCCAGAGCCGGGAGGCCAAGGCCCACCAGGACCGGACCGAACCAAGGCGACCAGGCCGGAGCGACCAGGCCCGGATACCAAGACAGCCAAGGCCGGGGG